>DPSW01000331.1 GCA_003527145.1 Clostridiaceae bacterium
GGTATATGAGCTATTGGAGCTGGTGGGGCTTCAGGCTGAATTGTACGAGCGTTATCCCTATGAATTCTCGGGAGGGCAGAGGCAGCGCATCAGCATCGCAAGAGCTTTGGCTCTGGAACCCCAGATATTGGTATGCGATGAGGCGGTATCGGCCCTTGATGTCTCCGTTCAAGCCCAAATATTGAATCTTTTTAACAGCTTAAAGAAGCAATTGGATTTGACATATTTGTTTATCAGCCATGATCTGTCTGTAGTGAAGCATATAAGCGACAGGATAATGGTGATGTATCTGGGAGAAATTATGGAATTANNCTTCACCCTTATACTGAGGCATTGATATCTGCCATACCTGAACCAAAGTCAAAGGAGAAGAGGAAGAGGATAATATTGGAAGGCGATATACCAAGCCCTATCGATCCTCCCATGGGCTGCAGATTTGAAAGCAGATGCTTTAAGGCTATGGAGATGTGCAGGACTGTGCATCCGCAGATGACAGAGGTACAGCCTAAGCATTTTGTTCGCTGTCATCTATATTCAGAAGGGAAGGAGGATTGATAAGGTGCTTAAATATATGTTTAGAAGAGGACTAAAGGGACTGCTGACAATATTTGTATCCATAACGATCACATTTTTCATCATCAGGCTTATGCCGGCTGACCCTGTAACCTTGCTGGTGGACCCAAAGATGGGGCCTGAGGTGCAGAAGGCTATGATGGAGCAATTCGGCCTGGACAAGCCGCTGGGTGAGCAATATGCGATTTTCATAAAGCAGGCTGCTATGGGAAACCTCGGTGTATCCTTTAAGACCAGAGAACCCGTTACGGAGGTCATAATGCAGAAGCTGCCTTGGACATTGCTGCTGCTGGTCATCACTGTAACCCTTTCGCTGCTGGTCGGCATACCCATAGGAATGCTGTCAGCCAAGAAAAGGAACCAGGCCTTTGATAAGCTGGTGAATGTTTTGGTTGTGGTAGGGATTTCGATATTTATACCATTTTTATCTTTTGCGTTTCTGTATATATTTGCATATTATCTGAAGCTTTTCCCGACAGGCGGTGCTTATACACCCCCTCCTGGAAAGGGACTGGATTATGTTTTGGATGTGGCAAGACATGCTGTGCTGCCCGCTCTGACTTTGTTTATCAATAATGTGGCCACAATCATACTCTATACGCGAAACAGCATGATAGATGTTCTTAAGGAGGATTATATCCGTACAGCTTTTTCAAAGGGATGGAATGATAAATATGTAATACGCACTCATGCGCTTAAAAATGCTCTCATTCCCACCATCACCGTGACAGGGCTGGTCATAGGTTCAATGGTAGGCGGAGCGGTGATGACTGAAACCGTATATGCATGGCCCGGCATAGGGAGGCTTATTTATGAATCTGTAAGCGCTATGGACTATCCGGTGCTTCAGGGAGCATTTCTCATTTTAGCTGTAGCAGTAGTGCTCATGAACATAATCACAGACTTAGTAGTGGCCTGGTTGGATCCGCGCATTAAATTAGGAGGTTAAATCAATGCAGAGCAGAACATTTTTCCAAGCATTTGTCAGAAAAAAACTGGCCGTAATCGGGCTTATAGGCGTACTGATTATCTTTTTTATGGGATTTGCAGCCCCTTATATCGCACCATATCCCACCGGCTACGGTACGGAGATTATGGAACCTCCTTCATTGACACATTGGTTCGGCACAGATGGTTTGGGCCTTGATGTATTTGCAGAGGTTGTATGGGGAGCACGGACTTCGCTCTATGTGTCGATAATGGCTGTGGCTGTGGCAGCAATCATAGGAATTCCCGCCGGACTGATATCCGGGTACAAAAAAGGCATCACAGGCTCAATCATCGACGGAATAATCGATATATTCCTTACCCTTCCGGTTTTGCCTCTTATGATAGTTATAGCCGCCATAGTAGGATCTTCCATAACCAATGTGGCTGTGGTTATAGGACTGTTCGCATGGCCATCTTTGGCACGGGTGGCCCGAAATTCAACCATGAAGGTATCGGAAATGCAATTTATAGAGGCTGCAAGATGTGTAGGAATATCATCAAAAACGATACTGTTCAAGCATATTCTTCTGAATATTGCGGGACCTGTTTTAGTAAACCTTACTTTGGTCATGGCGACGGCCGTATTATCCGAGTCGGGCTTAAGTTTTTTGGGGCTGGGAGATCCTACGACCTGGTCCTGGGGCACGATCCTGAAGAAAGCCTGGGATGCAGGCGCCGTAATAGATACGCCGAATCCATGGTGGTGGTGGTTTTTTACAAGCTTCTTCATCATGATTTATGTAATTTGTTTCAATTTATTGGGCAGCGGCATCAATGAGGCGCTGAATCCCAAAGCAAGAGATTAAGGAGGTATTGGTATATGCATGATTTGATAATTCGCAATGGCTGTATANNAAATGAAAAAGGTTTAAAGGAAATTGATGCTTCCGGTAAAATTGTGATCCCCGGCTTCATCGACCCTCATGTCCATGAAGAGTGGATATGCATGATAGACGGCACTTATGAATTGTTTTTGCGCCAGGGCGTTACTACTGTGGTAAATGGCAACTGCGGACATTCCATAGCTCCGGGGCCTGTGGACAACGTAATAGATTATTACTGGGGAAACGGCTTGATGAGCNNAGAGGGATGAATACAAAAAAAGATTCCCTCAATGGAATGATTATGCAGGATATAAAAAGGCAGTGGAGGACAAAGGCACCAACATAAACTTTGCAACCCTGCTGGGCCATGGAACAATCCGATGGTCGGTCATGGAAGGTGCTTGCGACAGGCCGCCTACGCCGGAAGAAGCGGAAAAGATCGAAGGCATAATACGCCGCAACATGGAGCAGGGAGCCTGGGGAATATCCTTTGGGCTTGACTATGTGCCCAGCAGGTATGCGGATATGGATGAACTGGTCACTGTGGCAAAGCTTGTCGAGGAGTACGACGGAATAGCCGCTGCACATCTCAGGCATTCCATAGGGATAAAGGAAGCCACCGACGAATTTATCGAGGTGGGAAGGAGATCAGGCGTAAAGCTGCAAGTTTCTCATCTCAAGCCTACATGTCCTGAAGCCTTTGATTCGGTTGCCAAAGCTGCGGAGTCAGGCTTGAAAATTTTAGCGGATACCATACCCAGAAGCACCGGACATTGCACCGGCAAGGCAAGGCTTATCCAGTTTATTATGGCTCTATCTGATGAGCTGTTTGCAGGAGGACCCGAGGGAGTAAAGAAAGCCCTTCTGACTAAAGAAGGCAGAGAAATAGTGAAAAAGGATGCATATATTTTTGCCGGAGATAAATCTGATAAGTTTATTATTTTGTCTGAAGACCCTCACCTAGAAGGAAGGTCAGTTAAAGATATTGCCCGGG
>DPSW01000326.1 GCA_003527145.1 Clostridiaceae bacterium
GTCTTTGAATGGTCTATAGGCCCCGGTATTCCTGTAAAATATCTGACCGATAATATTTCAAATTATGGCTATAAAACGGAGGACTTTTACTCCGGCAAAATTGATTATTGGGATTTTGTCCATAAGGCCGATGTAGAATCAACAAAAATTGCAGTATATGAAAAAAGAGCTTCTGCTGCCAAAGAATTTAAGCATACATATAGAGTTGTCTGCAAGGACGGCGCAATCAGATGGGTGGAAGAGTGGACCCTTTGGGAGAGGGATTCGGATGGAAATCCCATTGCTGAAAAAGGCATAATCCGAGATATAACAGAGCAGGTAGAAACTGCAGAGAAACTTAAATTGAGTGAGGAAAGATACAGAAAACTTTTTGAAAATGCTTGTGCTCTTATTTGCACCTTTGACAACAACGGCAGATTTACTTCGATCAACAATGCCTGCGCCGGTATTACAGGCTACTCAAAATATGAGCTATTAAAAATGAATATACTCGATCTGTTGCTGCTATCAAAAGAAAATAAAAGGATTCTTACAAATGATCTCATAAATTTTGTACGTGAAATTCAAAACGACAGCATAGAATTAACAATTCTCACCAAGAACAAAGCTGAAGTGATTTTGGAGGGTCGGCTCCTGATAATAAATGACAGTGATTCTGATGCTGAAATTCAGGCAGTTTTTCAAGATGTGACCTTACGAAAAGAAGCAGAAAATAAAATCTTTCATTTAAGCTATCATGACAAGCTTACAGATCTATATAATAGGGCTTATTTCGATGAAACTCTGGAAAAAATGGATAAAACCGAAGAATATCCATATAGCCTTATAATTGGGGATATGAATGGACTTAAGAGCACCAATGATCTATTTGGGCATAAAGCCGGTGACAGGCTTATTCAGATGATGGCGGAGATACTCAGGGCATCCTGCAGAAAATCTGATGTGATATCAAGGATTGGCGGAGATGAATTTGCAGTAGTACTGCCTAAATGTTCAAGTAAAGAGGCCCGAAATATTTGCAACAGAATAAAAAAACTATGTCTGACATATGAGAATGACATGATTAAGCCGGATATAGCTCTGGGATTCGGCACAAAAGAAAACAATTCAAAATCCAATGATGATCTAATACTTGAAGCCGACAGAAAAATGTATTTAGATAAACCCTATGTTCGGAGCATCTGAAAATAACCCGATAAGTCTATCGGGTTATTTTCATTCTCTGCTAAAATCCACGAGCACGATCTCGCTTTCCAGAAACCTTGCCATAGCATAGATCGCATCCGATAGCCTGTTTACATATTTCATAAGGATCTCACCTAAGGGTTCTTCTCTATTAAGAGTTATTATTCTTCTTTCCGCCCGCCTGCATAGGGCTCTGGCCATATGCAGCGCCCCGCTGGCCTTGCTGCTGCCCGGAATTATGAATTGAGGAGTATTGTTGGTCCTGCTCACAAAGTCATCTATAAGCCTCTCCAAATCAAGCACTGCTTCCTCTGTCACCCTATGAGGAAATTTACTTGCGTCTTTTGTGGCCAGCTCTCCGGCTACATTAAAAAGTAATCTCTGAATCCTGTTAACTTCATTTACTACTTCTTCATCGTCTATAAAGTTTTTAGCAAATCCCAAGGAACAATTCAGTTCATCGATGGTACCGTAGCACTCTACCCTGATGCTGTCCTTATCAACCCTGGTGCTGTCATAAAGGCTGGTCTGACCTTTGTCGCCGGTTTTTGTATAAATCCTCATGCACATCCCCCTTTTATAAATAAATTGATCCAGTATGCCATTTGATTCCAATTGCTGATGCCGCAAAGCAACCTAAATGATGCTGGCACAACCAGTTAAATGAGCATTATTATTCTGCCATCAATTTAAGAGCCTCAATATCTTTTATAACTACCGATGATTTATAAAAATCCAGTACACCTTCATCTCTGAGCTTGCAAAGCTCTCTTGATAAGGCCGGCCTGGACACATTAAGAAAATCCGCCATTTCATTTCTATTTAAGGACATCATAAAAGACAAAGTTCCTATTTTATTATAATGATCGATCAATAAACTGCTGATTCTCCCCCTAATGCTTTTTATGCTCAGATAGTCTAATTTTTTATTAAGAAGCAAAGCCTTGTCTGATACAATTTTTAACATATTCATGATCAAAAACCTATGACCCCTGCAGAGCTTTGGGCATTCACCTAAAATTATATCTGATGACATAAACATCACTTGACTTGCTTCCTGGGCTATCACTGTAGCCGGCCATTTCTTCTGATCCGAAAAAGCAGCCATTTCCCCAAACATATCTCCAGATTTTACTACCGTTATTATCACTCTGTCTCCGATAGAATTCTCCTTTGTAATAGCTGCACTGCCGGATAATATGATGCCTAATCCTTCATATTCATCTCCGGCAATTTTTATAAATTCATTTTTATTATACTTTTCAACCTTAGGTTTGAGACACATAAGCATGGAACTTAATTCTTCAAGCTCTATTCCGCGGAATAATGAGCAG
>DPSW01000087.1:0-3633 GCA_003527145.1 Clostridiaceae bacterium
TGTCCAGAATGTCAGGCACTACCACGGTCCTTATCTCATAAAGCTTGTCTATTGATGCAAGATACCCCATATTTTTAAACACAATCTCATTTTCCTGGCCCGTGAGCATTTTGTGCTCTTCCTTGTCATAGGATTTTACATCCAGCATCACCATATCTATGGCTTTTATCAGCCTATCATTTTCATAAAAGGGTACAGATCCGTTGCTGTCTATGAAGGATGTAAGCCCCAGTTTTTTGACCTCTTCACAAAGCTCTATTACAAAATCCGCCTGGAGCATACATTCCCCCCCGGATATCGTTATGCCTGATATAAAAGGCTTGAAAGCCGATATAACCTCCAGCACTTCTTTAACGCTCATAATCTTTGCCTTTGGCGAGCTGCAATTATTGCAGGCCCGCAGACAGCTGTCGCACTCCTTGCAGGCTGCTTCGTCCCAATAAATTGCGCCGTTTTTCATTGCAAGGCACTTGGCCGGGCAATCATCGATGCATGCTCCGCAATTGCTGCAAACATTTATTGTTTCCGGGTTGTGGCAATACAAGCAGTTGAAATTGCATCCCTGCAAAAATATGGCGGTCCTGTTTCCGGGACCGTCGACGGAGCTGAAGGGCAAAATTTTATTTACAAGGCCTTTAACCATTTTTTCTCTCTTTTCTTTCCAGCACATGCTGATTTTTTACCGCACCAAGCCCTAATACAGCAGCGCCGTTTAATACCTGCTCCCCTCTTTCCAGCTTCTCCATATCGGACCTCTTCACCAGATAGCCTGTGATCCTTACCACGTCGCTGTCAGAGGTATAGAAGGAAATATATCTCATACCAACCCTCATGGCACCCTTTAAAATATCCAGCACATATTTGGTATTGTTTTTTACGGTGCTGTCAAATCTGAATATATCACCTATGCCGGATGGGAAAAATTTATGAAAAAGTGACGAATGCATTATATGATCGAATGTTTCCGGTTCTTCCCCTATGGGTATTCGGCATCCCGGGCTTATGCTCATATCTGTATCGATTCCTACCTGGGCATGGAGAAGGAATTTGCCGCCTGAGAACCTGCAGTATAGGTTATTATGCTTGTTCACTTCTTCCTCCAGCCTGGATATTATCCTTACTCCCAGATCATTGGCTTCCTTTGAATGTCCGTACCTGTCCTTTTTCTCCTTGGCACCCAAAAGCTGGTTCACAGCTTCGGCAAGCCCTACCATCCCAAACATGGCAGTAAACCTGTCATTCGCTATGAGCCCCTCCTTTACGAGGAAGCTGCTCTGGAAGTAACCGCTTTCTTCCACCAGGAACCTTATCCTTTCATCCATATACGAAGCCATTTTGCTTAACGCATCGGTCAGGAGATTATTTATGAAATCCTCTGCATCTTTGGCCTTTGGAGCAAGCTTGGCCATATTCATCCTCACCAAAGTATAGCTGCCTCCGCCTATGGGCAAACCGTTATAGCAGCTGGCTATGGCATAGTCCTCACCAAACTCTCCTATAAACATGCCGTGATTTGCAAAGCTTGGTTTGGCTGTTGAGAGGGTGGTGCTTATAGCATCCAGTGCGAATTCGTCAGAAGTCTTGTCGCTGTATTTTAAAGTGATATTGGGTATGGATGCATTCAGTTCTCTGGATGCTTTCAATATGAGCCTTCCTGCTCNNCTTCTAATGCAAATTTATCTGAGGTTTCATCGCTGTACTTCAAAGTAATATTTGGTATTGATGTATTTAGCTCTTTTGAAGCCTTTAATATCAAGCTTCCTGCCTTTGTAGCTTTTGGTCCGATATTGGCATGACAAAAGGAGTCGGTAATAGTCCTGTCTATATGAAGCAGGAAGAGCTTGATGGCCTGATATGCTTCATCCTCATCCTTTATGAATCTCTCCAGTAGGGTATCGATATTCCCTAAATAAACAGGGAAAGAGGTGATGGAAGGCACATTTTTGTATAGGATCAGCAAGCTATTTACAGCCTCCCAAATGTTTTGCGGAGGCTCCAGGCCCAAGAATTTGCTTCCTTTTTTTAAGAAAGCCTCATAATCCGGCACAATATACCTCGGCCTGTAGGGAGCATTTCCTTCAAATAAGTCGCATATGACGCCTTCCTGCCTGTAACGCTCAGTTTCTTCATCGATATTTAATACTTTTATGCTGTTCTCTGCAGCTTTGGCAAGAGTCAAAACCTTCTGCTGATAGGTCAAAGATGTATCCTTGATTATATTTTTGATATCGTCCATAATCCATAACTCCTTTGAAACTACTCTTGTACGGCATTATACTTACTCCATGCCGCTATGCCTATATTATAAAGCATTTTCCCCATATGATAAAGCAATAATTCCTAGGAGATAACAATTATTTTCTTCATCCTCCTGCCATGAGATGGATGCACTGTACATCATCGCCGTCATGGATGACTGTTGTATCAAAATTTTCATCCCGGACGAATTGACCGTTAATCTTTATCATGATTCTGGGATAGGCATATTTCTTTAGCTCTAAAAGCCTTCTCACCGTCATGCCCTCTTCCCAGGAAAACTCTTTTCCATTAACCCTTATCATAAAATCACCCTTTTATAAATGTTTTTGTACTACTTCCAGCAGTTCCGGCAGATCCATACCGATTGCCTTCAGCTTATCGGGAGTGGGTACTCCGTCCATTGTCCAGCCTCTTCTCTGATAAACTGCGTCTGTCAGCTTCTCATACTGATCTTCTCTGTATTTCCTGAGAGCCGCCATCTTTTCCTGAGTGGTCTTTCCTTCCGGTTCAAAGCCCACTATTTCTTTGAGCTGCTTATCATATCTCTCCTGCCGGGACAGATATTCTTCTTCCGTAACAGGCCCCATGGATCGATAAGGGGTTCTATCATGGATTCTCTTGCCATAGCCCATTCTGATGTTGAATATCCTTTGGAAATTGTAAACTCTCTCGGATTGAACTATAAGCTCATGCTTATCGATATTCTTTCCTGTAACTCCATTGAATATATCCACATAGTTTTGCACATGCTCCGGTATCTTTGCCGGCTCATCGGTATATTTATTGTCGGCGGGTGCAATATCATTCCAAGGGAGCTTACAAAGACCGTTAAGTCCAAACCAGGTCCTAAACATTGGAAAGTAGTGAAGAGCCTCTGCCTTATCTTCAAAGGTTGGTATCTCGTTGTTTACCATATCCATAAATATGAGCCAGGCTTCGTCATGCTGAGGGCCTTTATTGGTGAGGCCATATCCGCCTTGCTGAGCCAGGGATTCCTTGCTCAGATATTCTGAGTATTCCAGGCCTTTCTGCTCCATGCCTATATCCTGGAGAAAAGCTGGATCTGCGCCGTATTCCTCTGCAAATATCTGCTTCATCCTTCTTATGCCCAAACCTGCAATCTTGCCGAAGCCTTCGCCCCTGGACATTTGATGCATCAGCTCCAATGCCGCTTCCTTATTTCCGAAGTAAAGCTCCAAGCCCCCGGTTCTCTCTTTGTTTAAAATGCCGTTTTCATAACATTCCATCACAAAGGCTGTAAGGGTCCCGTAGGATATTGTGTCAATACCGTAGGTGTCGCAATAGAAGTTGAGCTCCAATACTCCGTCTCTATCAAATACGCCGATATTCGAGCCAAGACCGGCGGCGTTTTCG
>DPSW01000087.1:3664-3849 GCA_003527145.1 Clostridiaceae bacterium
CGTACCAGCAGCCATCGGGCATTCCCTGGGTCACCCTGGCAATGAATTTATCCGAAGCTATTTTATAGGTATCTTTATGGCTTCCGAATTTATAGTTGTGAGTCGGAAGCAGGTCATATTTATCCATTACTTCTATAATATTGGCCGTTCCTATTTTTCTCATGTTGTTTTGCTTTTCGTCCAGA
>DPSW01000268.1 GCA_003527145.1 Clostridiaceae bacterium
AAATACACATTAGAGTATACTCTGGAAAAACCAACGCCATATTTCTTATCGATGCTTACTTATGTATGCTTCTTCCCTGTCAACGGAAAATTCTTAAGTGAAGCTGGAGACAAATTCGGTACTGACAATGCAAATATCCTGTACAATGGAGCTTATATAATGGAAACATATGAGCCTCAAACCAGAAGGGTCCTTGCAGCAAATGAGAACTATTGGGACAAAGAAAATATATACATCAAGAAAATAACTCAAACCTATAACAAAGAAGCAGCCACTTTGGCTCCGGAGCTGGTGCTGCGCGGAGAAATAGATTATGCGGAGCTGCCTTCATCAATAATCGATGAATGGATGAAGGATGAAACAAAGAAAGATAAGCTGCGCCCTCAAAGAACATCTTTCTATACTTATTTCTATTGCTTCAACTTTGATCCCAAGTTTCCAGCGGAATTTGAGCCGGATAACTGGAAAACGGCTGTAAACAATCTGAATTTCAGAAAGTCTCTGTTCCATGCACTGGACAGGAAGGCTGCCATGCTTACATCAGAGCCTTATGATCCGGAGAAGAGGATATTAAACACTATTACACCCAAGAACTTTGNNTGACCTGGATGGTACAGATTATACCCGGATCGGAAAGCTGGCCGACTTTACAAATACTGATTCCTTCAACTCAAAGCTTGCCCTGGAATTCAAGGAGAAAGCTTTGGCTGAATTAAAAGGCAAGGCCAAATTCCCGGTCAAAGTGCTGATGCCTTACAACACCGGCATGACTGAATGGACAAATAGGGCACAAGTGATTGAACAGCAGATGGAAAACCTGTTGGGAACAGATTATATAGATATAATACTCGATCCCAAGCCGCNNCCGCCGACAGGTTTCTTAAAGGATGTAAGACGTGCGGCCAATTATGCTTTCCTGGAGTGCAACTGGGGACCGGATTATGCCGACCCGGAGACCTATACTGATCCTTTCGCTCCGGACAATAACTATAGCTGGCCTCATCTGGCTGAAGGCTATAGAGAAGCTAACGGGAAAAATACCTATGAAAACATGGTAAATGCAGCTAAGGCTGAAGTATTGGATATGGCTAGACGCTACACTTTGTTTGCCGAAGCCGAAGCTTTTTTCATAGATCAGGCTTTTGTGATACCATATGCGGCAGGCGGAGGCGGATACGTGGCTTCTAGATTAAATCCCTTTGAATCTCAATATTCACCCTTTGGACTTTCTTCTGAAAGATACAAGGGCCAAAAGGTTATGGAGAAGCCTATGAATTCGGAGCAATATACAGAAGGACTTGCAATCTGGGAAAAAGAACGTGCTGAAGCATTGAAGGCAGCGAAATAGATCAGACAGACCTTTCTAAGCTTCTAAGACTAAAGCCTGCAATATACTTTCGGCAAATGCAGGCTTTAGTTATTCTAAAGGGGGAGAGAAATGTTAAGGTATTCGCTAAAAAGACTTGCTCAGTCTTTGGCAACGCTTTTTATAATTCTTACCATCGTGTTTCTTCTCATGCGATTGATGCCCGAGGAAGGATATTTTGGCCAGGCCTATGAAAAGCTTGACCCGGCACAGCGTGAGGCCATATTGACCTCTATGGGGCTTAGAGATCCCATACCCATACAGCTGAAGAATTTTTATGCTTCTTTATTAAAGGGAGACTTGGGAAAGTCAATGATATACAGGCCTAAGGTATCTATTGCAGAAATTCTCAAAGCTAAAGTCCCTTATTCACTATACTTTGGTCTGACTGCTGTGGCAATATCTTTAGTAGCAGGCATATCTCTGGGCATCATAATGGCGCGAAGCAAGGCCAAAATATGGGATAAGCTGGGCACCGGCTATATTGTGTTCGTCAATGCGGTTCCTGCTGCGGTTTATTACCTATTTCTCCAGTTGTACGTGACAGATATACTGAAGCTTCCTATTCTGTTCAAGCCGGATCAACCTGTCAGCTGGATTCTGCCTGCCATATCTATGTCATTGGGAGGCACGGCGTCCTATGCAATGTGGATGAGACGGTATATGGTGGATGAATTGAATAAGGATTATGTAAAGCTGGCCAGAGCCAAGGGATTGAGAAATAAGACAATCATGGTCAGGCATGTTTTCCGCAATGCCTTTGTCCCCATGGCCCAGTATTTGCCAAGCACCCTCTTGTATACCATATCCGGCTCAATATATATTGAATCCTTGTATTCGATACCCGGTATGGGAGGCTTGCTGGTTGACGTAATACAAAGGCAGGATAATACGGTAGTGCAGGCTTTGGTGCTCATATATTCCTCCATTGGAATAATCGGCTTGTTTTTAGGCGACATACTTATGGCCATATTCGATCCCAGGATCAACCTTGAGAAAAAGGGAGGTGCCAGGTAATGAGTAATGCCAAAATAAATAAGCTGTCTGACGGGATCAATGAAAGCCTTTTTGAATTTGCGGAATATGATGATAAAGAGGCTCAAAGAGCCGGATACTCAAACTATTCGTACTGGCGCTCCACATGGCAAGTATTTATAAGAAATAAAGCGGCTTTGTTTCTTTTAGTATTGATGACAGTATTGATATTGTTCACGATAATACAGCCATATTTGCCGGATCAGAAGCTTCCCACTAAAATATATATCGATTCGAAAACCAATATGCAGCTAAGAAACCATCCGCCGGATTCTGAGTTCTGGTTCGGAACCAACTCTATCGGCCAGGACCTATGGTCCCGCATATGGAGCGGAACCCGAACCTCACTTTTGATCGGGATTGCGGTAGGAATCTGGGAAGCTATAGCAGGAATAATGATAGGAGCTCTTTGGGGATATGTGAGGGTTTTGGATCGCCCCATAACCGAAATATATAATGTGTTGGACAATATACCTGTAACCATTATATTGATCCTTATGACATATATTATGAGACCCAGCTTATCGACCATGATCATAGCCATGTGTATGACAGGGTGGCTGGGGATGGCACGTTTTGTGCGAAACCTGATAGTCATAATAAGAGACAGAGAGTATAATCTGGCATCAAAGTGTCTTGGAACCCCTACTGGCAGGATAATAACGAAAAATCTGCTCCCTTATTTAGTATCCGTTATCATGCTTAGAATGGCTCTGGCTATTCCCGCAGCAATAGGATACGAGGTTTTTTTGACATATATAGGCCTTGGACTGCCTGTCAGCATTCCATCACTGGGAAACCTCATCAATGAGGGCAGGGCTCTTATGATGGTCAAATCCCTGAGATATCAGCTGATCTTTCCTGCCATAGTCTTATCCATGGTTACAATATCATTTTATGTGATGGGCAATGTATTTGCGGATGCAGCTGACCCGCGAAACCATGTTTAGGAGGTGCTGATATGATAGATTCAAAGATCATATTATCTGTTTCAGACCTAGTTGTAAAGTTTAAGCTG
>DPSW01000102.1 GCA_003527145.1 Clostridiaceae bacterium
CCAGAAGCTTTTTGCAAAGAGACAGCAATGTGATAAAGCTTTCCAAGCATATCACCAAGAAGGTTGCTGATAAGCTCACAGAGCTTTTTGAAAAGGAAAGGGAAAAATATGAGGGCTTCTGGAAGGATATCAGTCCATTTATCAAATACGGCTCCATAAAGGATAAGAATTTCTATGACAAGATAAAGGATATACTGATATATAAATCTATAGATGGCAATTATCTCACCCTAAATGAATACTTTGAAAAAAGCGGCGGCAAAAAAGAAGACGAAAAGGCTGAGAACAAGGTATTTTACGCCAGTGATGAAAAGCAGCAGCATCAATATATAAAGATGTTCAAGGATCAAGGCCTGGAGGCTGTAGTTTTAGATATGGCCATTGACAATCATTTCATCAGCTATATTGAAATGTATGAGATGAATGTCAAATTCTTCAGGATAGACTCTGACTTAGCCGAAAGTCTGAAGGGTGATGATGAGGGAGAGAAAGAGGATAAGGCCAAGGAAGAAAAGCTTATAGAGGCTGTAAAGAAGGCTTTGAATATAGAAAAGCTGGAGATAAAGCTGGAGAGGCTGAAGACCGACGGGACTCAAGCAGTGCTCCTCATGCCCGAGCATGAGAGAAGGCTGCAGGAGATGAGCTCCATGTTTGGCGGCGAGGATATGAGCAAAATGTTCAAAGGGGAAGAAACATTGATTCTCAATAAATCCAACAGCCTCATCAAAGCTCTGGAGGCTTTGGAAGGAAGGGATGACAAGAGCGATGATTTCAACCTGATATGCAGCCATGTATATGATCTGGCTCTCATGGGCAGCAGAGGCCTGGATGCAGATAAGCTGGAAGGCTTCTTAAAAAGAAGTGGTATGATATTGGAGCGGCTGGCAAATAATTAGAGGCTAGCGGCTAGAGGCCAGAGGCATAAAAAATACTGCGTATTTTTATATATTTGGAGTTGATTTTTTGACTATTTCCAGGGAAATATTCGACATTTTCGAACATCATCTGCTGAATGATGAAAAACCATCCGAATATTTAAATGCTGAAATCGACAGAGAAGGTTTCAGCTATCCCTTTACCATGTTAAAGAAGCTGCAGGATATACCCCAGTCACCGGAGCATCATCCCGAGGGCAACGTGTGGAACCATACTTTGCTGGTAGTGGATGAGGCAGCCAAACGGAAGGATGAGAGTGAGGATAAAAGGGCTTTCATGTGGGCTGCCCTGCTTCATGATATAGGAAAGGCACCTGTCACCAGAATAAAAAAAGGAAGGATAGTTGCCTATGACCACGATAAGATCGGAGAGAAAATGGCTGCAGATTTTTTGGAGCATTTGACAGATGACAGAGGCTTGATAAGCACGGTTTCAAAGCTGGTGCGCTGGCACATGCAGATCCTTTTCGCAGTCAAGGATTTGCCCTTTGCCGATCTAAAAACTATGATGAAGCAGGTCTCCTACAAGGAGATAGCGCTTCTTGGCATCTGTGACAGGCTAGGCAGGGGAGAACTCACGGAAGAGCGCATACAAAAGGAAAAGGACACGGTAGAAATGTTTATCAAAAAATGTGAAGGAAGGCTACGAACATAGCCTTCCTTGCTTATTTTCCATCACTTTTCATTTGATCAACTATGTCGAAGATGTCTGAAACGAATACAAACTTGACCCCCTTTTCCGATATCTTAGGATACATCTTCTTTATTGCTTTCGCTGTGATTTCTCCTCCTTCGGGGCCCACATGGCCGATCCCTATGGCATATCCCTTTCTTAAGGCTATATTCGCCAGTGTCATAAGCTGGACCTCGACCTCTTTTTGATTTTTTGTGCTGTCCAGAAAAACATCTCTTATAAAATACGGTACATCTAACTCCTTAGCAACCTCTTCTATAACTGACTTTTCAGCGGTTTTGCTGTCTACAAAATAAATTCCTCTGCTTTTTGCAGTGAGCAGTATGGCTTCCATGGTTCTTCTATCCTGGCATACCTTGGAGCCCATGTGATTATTCATTCCGACAGCCCATTTCAACTGATCAAGAGCATCGTTAATATTCAGTTGTATTTCCTGATCCGTCATTGCACACTTGATCGCGCCGGGGCCTAACCAGCTGGGCTTGCCGCTTATAGGCTCCATGGGCATATGGAGCATTATCTCCAACCCTTTCTCTTTGGCTGTTTCAGCATCTTTTACGCTGGAGTCGAGAAAGGGCATTATGGCTGCAGTGATAGGTATGCCGAGATTCATCATGGTATTGGTGCCTTTACCGTTATTGCCGAAATCATCGATTATTATGGCTATATAACCTTTTGGTTTTTCTATGTCTGCGGATTTTACACGGATCATACTGCTGCCCAAAATGGTTGTTGCAGCGATAAGCAGTATCATAAGCCCTATGAATAGTTTCGATTTCTTTATCACATAAAATTTTGCACTCATTTTTCTACCTCCTGCTATTTATATATATTCTTTTCTGCATACTGAAAGAACCATTTTGGTTAATCCGCATAAAATGGTACTAAATGATTGTAAGGTGGGATAGCATGTACGAAGATTATAATGATGACTGGGACAGATTTGAAGAAGATTTCGATGATGAACTTGATGATTTTGTATGTCCATTTTGGAGGCAAGGCCCCGGTGCTCCTTTTAATCAAATAACTCCTCCTCCTTTTGGACCTTCTTTTCAAGGGCCTCCGTCAGGTGCTCCTTTCCTGATGCCGCAACCGAGTGCACCGGGAGGAGCTCCTTTCCAAGGACCGGCTTCAGGACCACCATCANNCACCTCAGAAGGCTCCCGGCGGAGTCGGCGTTAAGGCGGTAGACCCGGGTGCTATAAGGAGATGTACCTTCAGATTCGTATTTATATGGCCGGAGAGAGGCCGAGGATTCTGGGCGTTTCTGGTATTTGTAGGCCCGAGATCAATAGCGGGCTGGAGATGGAATGGACGCCGCTGGGTATATTTCGGTATGGATCTGAGAAGAATAGACAGCTTCGTGTGTTATTAAAAAGCGCGGTTTATACCGCGCTTAACTTTCCACAAATGCTATTTCGTGCTATAATTAGCTTGTTGTATCTTTTAGGAAAGGATTGATATATTGGAAAATAACAATAGCATTAAAAGCAGCGGTATGATTCTTTTGTCGATTTTTTTAGGGCATTTTCTTATAGATTTTTATTCAAATATCGTTCCTCCGGTTTTGTATCTTTTCAGCAGCAAGCTTTCTCTCACTCTGGCACAGCAAGGCATGGTATCCGCTCTGATCATAGCCAGCGCTTCAGTATTCCAGCCTATAGTGGGATATTTTACCGATAAGAGGACCAGGGCTTGGCTGTTATTGGCGTCGGTGCTCTGGATTGGATTGTTCATGAGTTTTACAAACATGATCAATAATTACTATATGCTTCTGGCTGCAGTAGCTTTAGGGGGATTTGGTTCATCTGTTTATCACCCTTTGGGCTCAGCCCTCACCATAAAGTTTTCCAACCGTTCTAAAGGGACAAGCCTTTCAACATTTTTGGTAATAGGCGGTTTGGCAATGCCTGCAGCACCTGCTGTTGTTTTGCCCTTGACCAGAAAATTCGGGTTGAATGTTTTTCCTTACTTGCTCATTCCTGGAATTTTAGCTTTAATATTCATGTTTTTTTCGGGGCTTCACAAGATTACGGTGGATCAGGAAGCTGTAAAAGAACAAGGTGAGAAATCAAAGCTGGGAATATATAAAATTAAGTGGCTTTCCCTGCTGGTTCTGATACCTACCATAAGGAACCTTGTCTTTAGATCTATGATCACTTTTGGCATACAGTATCTTACGCTTAAATCTGTAGGGCTCGATTTAGCAGGGCTGGCAATAACCTTATTCTTACTGGTAGATCCTATAGGAACATTTTTTGGAGGAGTGCTGGCTGATAGATACGGTTATAAAAATATACTGATGATATCGGGCATATCGGGCGGTATAGCCGCTGCCCTTACTTTTTGGTCAGAAGGCCCCGTCACATTGATTCCCTGGCTGATAATGAGTTTTGCATTCTGTCTTTCAAATACACCCACCGTATTTATAACTCAAAGCCTGATACCCAGGAACACAAATCTGGCTACAGGGCTCGTATTCGGATTGCCAATGGGATTGGGAGGACTGGGCGCAGCGGCATTCGGCAAGGTCGTNNGCCAGATATTTGATAGTTCCTGTCATCATCATGATCTGCATAATATTCATGATACCCAAGGAGTGGAAGACAGCATAAAAAAGCAGCATAGGCTGCTTTTTAAAAATAAATATTATTTCTTGCTATGGTGTCCTTCATATCCTTGGCTTCTTTAAGATACTCATAAGCCTTCTCCGGTTGGCCGGTCTCATAATATATTTCGGAGGCGGATTCCAAGGCCTTGACAGGCTCGCCCAGTTCTGAATATATGAGGCCCTCATATACCTTTGAGCTCCACATCATCAAATAATCGAATCTATGTTTTAAATATGCGGGATAATCAACAAGCTTGATGTTTTCCAGAGCCTCCTGGTATTCTCCCATATAATATAAGGACTTTGCCTTTTCTCTATAGTAAAAATGATCAACCTCATCCTTGGCATTTTTCATATCCTCCAGATATTTCAAGGCT
>DPSW01000053.1:0-3710 GCA_003527145.1 Clostridiaceae bacterium
GAACGGTCATGCTGTGTTAGAGGATGAATAGTGCCCCCCAGAGCCAAGGGCTGACACGGACGCCAGCCACTTAAATCTCAATTGCACAAAATAATAATGATTGCAAAATAGCTGTAAGCAGATATTATGCTTATACTGGGGGTATCATGTCTAAACTGGCAAAACCGAGATAATATAGCCACCGGCAATTAAGCTTATAAGGTTTGCGATAAAAGCATAAATCAATATATAGCTCTTTTTATGCTCCTTAATGAAAATGGGAAGCGCAATCATCTCGGCAGTGAATACAAAAAACTCTCCTATGATCAAGGCGAAGATCAAGTAGCTAGGCATCAGCGAGCCTCCGCTATTCAGCCAGATATTCAACACGCCCTGAGTAACAAGGTTCACAGCAAGAAATACAAGCCAGCTTCTCTTTTTCCTGAACCTGAAGAGCATGAAGATCACGCCTTCAAGCAAAAGCGTGAGCAATAACCGGATTGAGACCAGGAGCACTGAGCGAAGCGGATATTTCCCAGGTGTAAGCTCTTGAGTGGATAAATTCAAGGTGAACACATTATTATAGCGCTGCAAGGGTCCGCTGATCGTAAATTCAAAGCTCTCCCCGTTTGTGGCGGCTTTGAACGTATACTTTCCGTCAGCCTGCATATCTCGCGAATAAAAGGCGTAATATCCTTCCCATGCAACCCGTCGGACTACCGCTTCCGATTGTTTTTCATTGGATACCAATGCAATTGAAAGATCATCCGGCGGATTGATGACGAGTATTACCAATGACGGCGGTTCCGCAGAGTTTGCCATAGCTGGTGCAGACAGGATTGACATCATCAGCATACCTAATACCATAATCAGCAGCAAGCATTTACCAGTCTTGTTCATATTAGAATCCCCCTCTAACTTCACAGCATTTTTTAACACAGATAACTTTATTCAACCTATTCCCCCAGCTTATCCAGTCCCGGCAACATCAATTGCTCATACTCATTTTTATCCTCAAATTTGTGAAGATAGCTGAAGCATTCATTAATGTCACACAATATACCATGGGATCTGCATATTCTTTTCACCATGCTCATCAGCTTGCCGTTGTTAGGGCTGCTTACTTGATATGCATAGCCGTACTTTTCAATATATCTGCCTTTCATCCCGGGAAAATGCTCATCCAACTTCTTATAGAAGTATTCCCGGTTCCCCTCTCTTAGGGTCAATCCTATGCCAAAGCAGATGATGCCATGTACTTTCGCCTCTATACAGTAATCCAAAATCCCCAGGATATTTTCCTCCGTATCATTGATAAACGGTAAAACAGGACTCAACCAGACTACCGTAGGGATTCCGTTATCGCGCATTATCTTCAACGCTTCAAACCGTTCTCTTGTGGTGCTCACATTGGGTTCGATGACCTTATTCAAAGCTTCATCATAAGTAGTAAGGGTCATCTGTACTACACACTTTGACTTCTCATTAATTTTTTTGAACAGTTCCAGGTCTCTTAGAATTCTTGCGGACTTGGTCTGTATAGCCAGTCCGAATCCATAGTGATGAATAAGCTCAATGCATTTTCTGGTGTTGCCCAATTTTTCCTCCAGATGAATATATGGATCGCTCATTGCCCCGGTGCCGATTATGCATTTCTTCCTTTTTCTGCGCAAAGCATCCTCTAAAAGTTCTGCCGCATTTATCTTAACTTCTATATCTTCAAAATCATGATGCATCTGATAACACTTGCTCCTCGAATCACAATAAATGCATCCATGAGTACAGCCGCGGTATATATTCATTCCGTTTTGAGCTGATAGGATACCCTTTACTTCTGTTTCATACATAATGCTCTCCTCTTTGTTCAATCACTTTTTATCACATAATAAGCTTACATATCCTCATATACCGGTTCTCCTTCAATAAAGGCAGAGACGAGTCCAAGCTTTTCAAAATAAGTACACATCTTTTGACATGCAAATTTTTCAGTGGAATAATGTGTTCCTCCTAGAATATTAATGCGGCTTTTCCGCTCAAGCTCATGAACTTCTGAGTAATCTTCATTGTTGGCTGAAATGCCTGTAATAAGAACATCAGCTAAAGTCTTGCTTGTTGAATATTCGCTGAAGTTATCCAACGGCACATGTAAATTATATATAGATACTCTATTCTCTCCAAGCTTTGCTAATGATTCTTTCTTTGAAATTAGGAGAAAGATACTCTTCTAATTCGCCCATGTATTTCGCCCAGTTATCTCTCATGTTTTCCGAGATAAAATCCCGTTCCAATCGATGGTATAGATCAGCAGACTTCATAAAAACCCCTCCATTACACTTGATTATAAATTATATGTTCTTGCTATTATTATACCAGTTACGATTGTCATAACCTATATGCTTAATACCGATANNAGTAAAAACAGGTGATTTTTCTCACCTGCCTGATAATTTATTAAATTCCTACCTATCGATTATTGAATCCAAGTTGTCAATAAATGCTTTAAATAATTCCCGGTCGAATTGCCCTTTTGAATTCTGCATAATATTTAATGCCTTTTCTATTGAATATGCCTTTCTATAAGGTCTGTCGGAAGTCAATGCGTCAAATACGTCACATATGCTTATAAGCCTTGCTACTTTAGGGATCTGCCCCGCCTCCAAATGCCAGGGATAACCCTTTCCATCCCAGCGCTCATGATGAAAGAATGCTGCAAACTTCATTTCCTTGGGCATATGAGTTCGCTTTAATATGTTATAACCAAACTGAGAATGCTTCATCATGCTGCTAAATTCTTCAGGCTTAAGCTCACTTTTTTTATTCAGTATACTGGAGTCAACTTTTATTTTACCAATATCATGGAACAAGCCGGAATAATAGATCGTATTAATATTAACTTCATCACCCAGCAGCTCAGTAAATTTTTTTGAATATTGAGCTACATTCATCGAATGCTTGTAGGTATTGGAATCAAATTTCAGCAGCTTCAGCAGATCATCAATGTTGCTCTCAAACAGATCAAAATCATTATCATTGGACACAACGAATTCACCTCAAAATTATACTTCATTTTTCTTATATAGTATCTATATAAAATCCTAAAATTATAAAAGCCATGGCGCTATAATGGCCATGGCTTAAAAAAACTCTATCTTGGCGGCCCGACTGTCATAGTGTTTCCACCTTAGACTCGTAGCTTTGCGCCCCTACCTTTCGATAAGTTTGCCATTATCATATAGCATAACAGTAATACTAAAATAATATTTAATNNAATTGATATTATTGCGAAAAGGAATTGTTTATTCAAACAACATTACCATTATATTTCCAATTACCTTTTATGTCAATAACTGTTTGTTTTTGTACGCTGTTGTCATATATTGAAATAGGTATGAAAAAGAGCAGCAAGCTTAGCTTTCTGCTCATGTAAGCCACTATAAAGTTTTAGAAAGAGATAACTGTATTTTTATTTACTGAATGGTATAAACTTTAAATATTTTTCATATTTTTTATTAGNNATGGAGGTGTGATTATGTTTAAAAAAATTTCAAAAAAACTCCTGATCATTCTACTTGTATTATGTGTGCTTATTTCCAATACATATGCCAACATACCAGGACAAGACCCAAATGAATGCAGCTCTTGTGAACAGCAAGCTGACAGATATACAGGAAGCTGTGCCGGTGGTCCTGACATACCAGTAGAATCATGTATTTACTATGATTATCCTCATC
>DPSW01000053.1:3749-7561 GCA_003527145.1 Clostridiaceae bacterium
GGTCCTGTACTATGCCGAATAGAACATAGTGAAGACTACTATCCTCATTTGGGTGCGAATGCCGCCATAGGTAAAAAGTATCCGGTCAGCTACTTCCGTAAATAGTTCTAAAATAGTTATAGCCCCTAAAATTTATTTGATATTTTTAGGGGCTTGCTAATATTTNNCATTTTTCTAATTCTTTTTTCTACATACACCGGTGAGCCTGGTTTAGTTCCGCCAAATTCGCGCAAATGGAAAGGCTCTGCCATATCCTACTGCTCATGAAGGCTGCAAATTGTGAGACTTAGTCATAAGATGAGATTTCTGTTATCGGAATTTCATTTCCATTTTGATCATAAATTTTCACCGTCATGCTATCATCAGTAACGGGTATTGCAATAGCAAATGGTTCACCCGGCTCTACCATATAAACGGCGTCTTGTATTAGACCAGTTTCCGACACGCATTCAATTCGGGCCACATTCACCTTATTCATGGAAATTAAAGCCATGGAACTGCCGTAATTGAAGGCCCTAATACCATTGGAAATGCCGCTGGTACCCCCGCCTGAGCGGAAAAAATATCCAAATGAGAATCCTTTTCTGTTCAAATAAATGGAGTAAGTAAAATCATTTAAATGCTTATCATAAAACAGCAATGCACCAAGATCGTCCGTCACAGATTTGGATACCTGCCAGCTATCATCTATTTTTTGAGATTTACGAGCATCGCCCTCAAGCCCGTCTCTGTTTACTCCGACGATGGAGAATCTGAAGCAGGCAGAAATTCCAAGCAGCAATAAAAATACAGCAAAAATAACATAAACTTTTTTCATATCCTCACCTCGAAAAATATAAATCATCCTTATCCGCATAAAACACTAATTTAGAGCAATGCTCTGTAAGGTCTGATCCCTATACAAGAATTTATAATGTTATCGAAGCAACAACCTCCTGAGATTTGACTTCAAAGCCTAAACCCTTGGCCAGACTGATTGAAGCAGTATTTTCAGCATCAACCCAGTATATAGGAAGAATGCTATTATTGACACACCATTTCACTGCTTCGGTCACGACTTCTTTTCCAAATCCTTTATTCCTATAAGCCGAATCAGTCCATACAGCAATATTCCCTCCGCCAAAATCTATATCAGAAATTTTNNCGACTTTCTTACCATCAAGTACAACAAACTTCCTGCCTTCTAAGATTTCACCTTTTTTGCTCTCCCAGGCTTCCGTTTTCTCCGCTTCATCTATATTTTCTAAAGCCTCCATGAAAATTTCCTTGGTTAATTTCACGGCAGACGAATTCGATGAACTCCATATATCATAATCTTCGCCAGGAATTAATCTATACATCTTCCTCAACTTAAAGCTTTCTAATTTATTGCTGAAAAAAATGTCAAGCATCTCAATTATCTCATCTGCATCGTCAACAGCTTGTCCTTTAATAAACTCAAATAAATCATCATAATATTGAGGTGCTACTGAAAAAATCAATCTTCCATCTATATGTGTTGATATCAGGTATTGTACAAATTGGCCATTTAAAGGTTTATTTCTTTGATCAGAGCTAAATATCCTTTTACCTATTTCAAGTTCCTTTTTATCTATGCTCAAGTAGCCATAGTAATAATCTTGAAATGTGAAGTTCAATTAAGTTCTTCTCCTCTCATCATATTGAAATTTTTTCTTTGAGAATCTTTATTCAGCAAATCCATAAACCTCTGTTATATGGAATGCTATTTCTTTTTGCACACGTACAAATTATGTAAGCTATATCCTATGAGAGAAGGGTTATCAAATGTCATAAAGTGATAATCCAACCATTTCTCTAGCTCACTCTCATCTAAAGCATTTATATTATCCCTCATCATGTGAACTATCCCGTCGGTTCCAACATGCTCTAATTTTTCTGCACTAAAACCGGCCATAGTTTCTTCCATTTCATCGTAAGTTGAAAAATAAAAACAATTTTCACCTTCCTCTGGTTCGATTCCAGATTTAGTTATACTTCTTAAGGATTCATCATTAATATAATTTTTATCCCTGCTTATTTGAATAACGTATTGAGCATATCTATTTATATATGCAACAGCCAAAATGCCGCCTGGCTTCAATACCCTCATACATTCACCTATGCATTTAATCCGGTCTTCCAGCTTTGAAAGATGATATATAGGCCCCAGGCATAAAACAACATCAAAAGTATTTGAATCAAACTGCGATAAGTTCCTTGCATCGCCAAGCTTTATTTCTATATTTTTCGACTCAATTGTCCTGGCCTTTTCCATCATCAACTCAACATTTTTCTGTACAATATCCAATGCCGTAATCATATGTCCTTTATTGAGATAGTAGAATGAATATCTTCCGGCTCCTGCCCCAACTTCCAATATCCTCGCATCTTTTTTTATCTTCTTATCCAGCACATGAGTTGTTGAAATGAATTCAACCTTGTGAGAATTGTCCTTGATCAATCTTGACTCTTCATCGTAACCCTCATAATACTTTGCAATTCCTTCCATGTTGTAATCTCCTCCTTAAGTTGAGTAGAGTATGTTATATATCTTCAGAATGACTAATATTTTGTTCAATTCGTTACGCTTTGCCTTTTTCTTTTAATACGCTCTTTTATCTCAATTATTACCGAAAGTAAAATAGTGAGAAGCGTATAAATTACGAAAATACCTTGATATGCACCGGGGCCCAACGGGTCTAAAAAGCTGGTAAACCATACATAAGTGAAAACCGCTATCATTGAAATAGCATAGGATATTATGTGGGATAAAGGCTTGCTTTTTAACCTGAACTTATCAAATAATGTAATTGTTATGACGGCAATCAAAATAACCACTGCCCTATTTATAATATGATAACTTAAACTTCGCACTTTAATTTGACCCTATGAACCTTGAAAATTCAATAGTTTTTGATGATATAAAAGCATGAAACCTCACAGCTTTGGTATAATTGAATCACAACAACTAAATCAACCAAACGGAGGTTCATGCTATGAAAAGTATAACACAAAACTACATTAGTGATAAGAATGTAAATTCATCAATCATAAATTTCTTCAAAAGCTATAAGGCAGCATCTGTTCTGAAAAACTCAAATGCTTACAAGCAGAAAGGTGTTCCTGTTGCTGCCTTATTTCAGTATCTTTTTACCCTGATTTTCTTAAATCGAAGCATGTATATGAGCATGCTTACCGGAAAACATACAGAGGGTTTTGCAAAGGACACCATTTATAGGTTTATGAACTCAATCTCCATTAACTGGATGAGGTTTACCTCCTTGCTTTCTGCCAGAATCGTTTTAACAACGATTGAAAAACTCACTGATGACAATAGAGTGAATGTATTAATCCTTGATGATACAATGTTTGAGCGCAACAGTTCCAAAAAGGTGGAACTGCTGTCCAAAATATATGACCATGCCAAGAAATCATATAAGTTGGGTTTTCGTCTTTTGACTCTCGGCTGGTCTGACGGTAATACATTCCTTCCCGTTAACAGCTGTCTCTTGTCCTCAGAGAATAGGAAAAACAGAATCGTAGATGCTAAACCTCTTGATAAAAGAACTGCTGGTTATTCTAGAAGGCGTCTGGCCCAGACAAAAGGAACTTCTGTAATGTTAGAACTGATAGATCAAGCAAAGTCAGTAGGCTTGCCAGCGTCATATGTTTTGTTTGATACCTGGTTTTGCTTTCCAGCTTCAATCATTCAAATCAAGAAAAGAGCACTTGATGTCATTGCCATGGTGAAGAAAACTCCGAAAATGCACTTTCTCTATAATGGGAAAATGCAGTCAATCACTGAAATCTAT
>DPSW01000475.1 GCA_003527145.1 Clostridiaceae bacterium
AGCTGACCATACTATGCAGTGCAAGATAACTCTCGGGGGCAATATTGGCGGGACAATCATATATAGGGAGTCTGTATTGCCTTTGCTATTATCCGACAGTGATGTTGTTATAGCCGGAGGAAATAAGATAAAGCAAGTTTCTATTCACGAAGTTTTCAATGAACGTCTCCTGCTCTCGAGAGGTGAATTTATAGTCCAATTTATAATAGGAAAAGAGTATGCAACATTACCTTTTGTTCATGTAAAAAAGACAAAAAACGAGAAAATCGATTATCCGTTAATATCTATTGCAGCAATAAAGAAAGATAATAGCATCAGATTTGCATCAAGCGGCGTCTGCCCTTTCCCATTCAGATCCTCTCAGGTGGAAGAATGCCTTAATGCAAAAGATGACCCGCTGGAAGTAAGAGCAGCTAATGCAATAAAGTGTCTTCCTTCACCTATCTTGAATGATCTGTCGGGCACAAGCAGCTACAGGAAATTCGTGCTCATGAATACATTGATCAGTACATTGGAAACATTGGAGGGATGCCGCAATGCTTAAAATAGAAGGCAAGAGCATCATTGAACTTGATATAAACGGACAAAAAAAGGATGTTGCAGTTTTACCATCGGATATCCTTTTGTATGTTATCAGAGAACATTTTGGGTTAACCGGAGCAAAGCCAAGCTGTGAAAACGGTGACTGTGGTGCATGTACAGTGTTGGTTGACGGCTGGCCCGTCAAGTCGTGCCTTATGCTGGCTGTTGAAGCTATCGGCCATAAAATAACAACAGTTGAAGGGCTTAACAATGCGCCTATTCAGAAAGCCTTCATTGAAAATTGGGGATTTCAGTGCGGTTATTGTACATCCGGCTTTTTAATGGTTTGCCATTCCCTCGCAAAACTACACCCGGATGCGGATGAATATGTAATCGAAGAATGGTTACAGTCGAATATCTGCAGATGTACTGGTTATGAAGAAATTCGAAATGCAATAAAGTCTGTTTTATCATCAATGTCAAAATAATCAGCCAAAGCTTCCAAATTCTTTAAGGTGGTAGTTCTTCTTCCTCATTCAATATCACTGATGGCAGTGTAAGTAAGTCCAACAATTTCACCCAGTTCAAACTGCTTAATATTTTTCTTTATGCGTAACATTCTGATGCGTTCACTGAGAATCTTTTTTAAAGACATAACAAAAACTCCTGAATCCTGCAATAAGCAGTGTAAAATATAGATAAATTTGCCTAATGCAGAATGGATTTTGAGAAGGGTTGTTAAACGAAAGTATATGCTATTAAATTTTCAAGCTTGCTAAAAAGTCTTTTAATAATTTTATCTGTTCAGGATCAAAGCCTCTTAGCGTTTCTACTATTTCTTTAAGTTCAGGGGTTAGAGGAATACCATCGGACTCCTCCGCAAGGTCGGAAATTTTAACATTAGTTGCAATAGAAATTTTGTGTATTATATCAAAAGTTGGCCTTTTTAGGCCCCGTTCTAATTCTGAAAGATAAGAAGTGGAAATATTGCATGCTTTAGAGAAATCTTTCTGTGTCATTTTCAGTTTTATTCTTAATCCTTTTATTTTAGATCCAATTTCCATAAAGAAAACTCCTCACAAGTCATAGTATTTTTAGCAAAGGTTATAAAAGAGAGAAAAATCAAGATATTGGAAGTATAGGAAAGAAAAATGACTATAAATGTACGCTATAGCGCGTGTAAAACGTTGAAAAAATACATGCTATAGCATAAAATGTTGATTGTAGTCGATTCTCTCTTGTAATTACTTGTTAATAACTCTTACTATTTCTCAAAAATATAAAAGGCAGGTGATAATGCATTACAACAATATAAAACCAATAACTTTAGCTCAGGGTTTTGGTACACGCATTTTTCAGCCAAAACCTTGAGACAGCAACTCTAATTATCATAATACTATAGTGTATTAGGCAAATCAACAATTGAATTATCTGAGGGCATATCACTGCATGGCATGAGACATTTTGTTTACTACCTTTTTAATCTGTATATTTGAAAGGGGGTTTTGTCAATGAAAAAGGAAGAATATTATGATACCAAATATGATTTTAAGGAAATTGAGATGGATGAGCGCTTTATTATTTGTGAAAAGGAAATGAAGCTGGTTTTTATTATTCAAATTTTATTCACAGTTTTATCAGTTGCGGCTGCATACCTGTTAGGCAGAGGAAATCCTGAGGATTATACATATATCATGGGCCTGCCCGCATGGTGGTTTGCTGTCATATCAATAAGCCTGATTTTCTTAGGGATAGTAATTTATATTACTAAGTTCATACTTGTTGATATGGACTTAGGAGATGAAGGAACAATAGAAGAAAAGGTAAAAACTAAAATTTAGAAATGGAGTGAATATAGTGGCAGTTGAAATCAGTTCAAGTGCTCGTATGTTTATAATCATCACTTTTATAATTTATTCCATGGTCTTGATTGGCATGGGTTTATATTCTAAGCGGTCAATGGATAAGACATCCCTCGACAAATATGTTGACGAGTTCTATACCGGAGGACGCGGCATGGGTGCATTGGTTGTTGCATTGATGGTTGCAGCGTCTTTATGCAGTGCGGGCACATTTCTTGGGGGCCCCGGGCTTGCGTATAGTGTCGGTTTGACATGGGTAATGGCTGGATTTTCTCAAAACTTTATGAATTTCACTGTTTTGGGGGAGATCGGCAAGAAAGTTGGAATAGTTTCGCGCAGAATAAATGCTCAATCATATCTTGACTTATTTTCTTCCCGTTATAACGGCAACAAGTTTATTGCTCTCTTTGGAGTTTTAGCGATCATACTTTTCTTAGGAAGTTATGTGGTTGCCCAATTTATAGGGGGAGCAAGATTGTTTGAATCTATGACAGGGCTGCCTTATATAGTCGGATTGATTCTATTTGCGGTAGTTGTGCTTATAACTGCAGCATTAGGCGGCGTAAAAGGTGTGGCAATTGCCATAGCATTTCAAGGGATAGTAATGACAGTAGCAGTTGTTACATTATTTATAGCAACTTTAGTGCATTTAGGCCCGTTGGAAATAGTTTATGAGAGATTGATCAATATTGACCCGAAGCTGGTAACTCCATGGAATNNGCATATCAGTTTTCCTTATGGATTGTTTACGGACTTGTATATATCGGCCTTCCTCACGGAGCAATGGGAGCTTTAACCTATAAAGACACAAAAGCAATGCATAAGGCAATTATTATCGGAGTTTTTTTCGTTACATTATGGACCTTAATGTTAATTTGGACAGGCAGTTTAGGCCGCAGTATATTTACAGATATACCGGTTGCAGATCAAATAATTCCGAGTATTGCTATGACTGTTTTGCCTCCATGGCTGGCAGGGTTAACTCTGGCGGGTGTTGCCGGGGCTATCCAGTCGACAGTGGGCTCTATGGTTATAGTAATAAGTTCAACATTTATTAGAAATGCTTATCAAGCATTCATCAATCCAAAAGCAGATAATAAAAAATTAAAGAAGGTAACTGTTTTTGCTACAGTATTAATCTGCGTCGGTATATTTCTGGCAGCCATTAAACCGCCGGCCGCTTTGCAGTACTTTATAACATTTGCAATAGGAGGTCTTGGCTCATCATTTTTCTGGCCGTTATTGCTGGGTGTTTATTGGAGAAGGACAAATGAGTATGGTGCAGCGGCAGGGATGGCCGGAGGGATGATAACCTACATTCTTGGTGCCAGCAATATCCTGCCGATAACTATGGGCATGAATGCCATTTTTATGGCTTTAATAGTATCGGGTATTTTAACAGTTGTTATAAGCTTGATGACGCGTAAACCGCCTAAAGGAGTGGTCATGATTTGGTTTGGCAAAGCATATCCAAAGAGCATTGCCGATTAATTCATATTGGATTATGGATTTTATCAAATGCTGGTGTGTATATAACATACCGGCATTTGATAAAAATGATTGAGGAGTGATTTTGTGCTATATTTTGATTTGCTCGTAATGAATGGAAAGATTGTGGATGGAACCGGGAATCCGTGGTTTCGGGGAGATATAGGGATAAAGGACGGCAAAATTTCCTTTGTAGGGAAGCTGTCAGGAGAATATATTGCCGATGATACTATAGACGCAAAGGGGCAGGTCATCTCTCCCGGGTTTATTGACTGCCATACCCATTCTGATTTTGTACTTTTACGTGATCCGGAGATGTCAACTAAGTTAAAACAGGGAGTAACAACACAGATGATCGGCCCCTGCGGAATAAGTGCAGCACCAATAAGCAGTGATAAGGCTGCCTTGTTGGATAAGTATGCAGGCTTTGCCAAGGCAGGTGTGGAGCCCAAGTATAACTGGGAGTCCTTGGGCGAATTTTTAGATGTGATCGATAGGTTGCCGCTTGGAACAAATATCGGGGCATATGTTGGTCATGGTACTGTCAAGATCAATGTAATGGGTTTTGATTCAAGAAAGCCCACCGGAGCAGAGCTCAAGGAGATGAGAAATCAGGTAAAACAGGCCATGATAGATGGCGCATTTGGGCTGACCACCGGGCTTATTTATCCTCCCGGATTGTATTCAGAACCCGAAGAGATTGAGGAGATTGCTAAAGCTTTAAAGGAATTTAACGGTGTTTACCTTTCTCATATGCGCAACGAGTCAAACAATCTGTTAAAATCTGTTCAGGAGACTATCAATGTAGGAGAAAATGCCGGCATTGCTGTTCAGGTGCACCATCATAAAGCCATGGGCATAAAG
>DPSW01000448.1 GCA_003527145.1 Clostridiaceae bacterium
CTTGCCGGATTGGATATATAAATTAGCCAGACTATCATAATAATTCATATCAAAATAACTCTTATTGTTTTGTATCAAATCTTCCAGCAGATTTATGCCTTTATCATATTCTCCCGTAGCATTATACAGAGCATAGATAAGCCCTGCATCTGCTTTTGCTTTGCCGGACATCAGGTATTTCTCCGCCTCCTTGTAATCGCCAAGGTATATATATATTTCTGCAAGCCTGATATAACCCCATTTAGCCCAGGGGTCACTGCTGTGGTTTTCAATAAGATCCTTATACAAGCTTATGGCTGTATTAAGAGCTTCATCCGTAGGAACCATGTTATTCCCCACACCTCCATGCCCATAAGGAAATATCTTGTATAGCGAATGCTCCGTTGCGCCGCCGGATAGAGTATTTGCATAGTCGTATATGTCTTCACCGCTTTTTATGAAGTCCGGAACGAGAGATAGGGACTTTTCATAATATACAGCAGCATATTCATCCTCGCCTTTTTTTCTATAGCTTTGTGCAACCTTTGAATAAGCAAAAGGTATTATAGCATATATAACTGCAATTACTGCTGCAGCTAATAAAAGAGTTTTCACCTTTATTTTAAGATATCTCAATGCGCTTCCTCCCAATACTCAGTTATCTCAATAATATTTCTATTCATAAAGCTTGCTATATCTTTATCAGTTACAGTGAAAGAGCTGATGCCCAGAAAGGCAGCCAAAGCAACAGCAGCAACGCAGGTGCCATAAGGCAGCTTGATTTCATAATTGAGAAAACCAACTAAAACATCTTTGAAGCAAAACTTTTTCTCTTTATTCACCTGTTCATGTATTCTCAGTATCACTTCTTCAGATAATCTTATATCTCTTAACTCCATATTTAATTTATCCTTAAACTCCTTATCAAATCTATCCATTGGACACACCTTCTTTCAAAAGCATATCTTTCAGCATGTTTCTGCCCCTGTGAAGCTTGCTCTTTATTGTCCCTTGGGGCTCATTAATTATTGAGCATATGTCTTCCACTTTAAGATCTTGATAGTAGTACAATATCAACACTTCCTTATATTTATCCGGGAGCCTTTGTATCAAGCTTATCACACTGGAATTTTGCAGTCCTTCTATCAGCTTTTCCTCATCCCAATCGTCATCAGGAAGGTCTTCCATATAATCAACAGAGAGCATATCCGCCATGGTTCTGCTCCTTTTTGCATAAGTGCTTATGGTATTTATTGTAATTTTGTATATCCATGTAAATATGCTGCTGTCACCTCGAAATTTGCTTAGGTTTTTAAATATCTTAATAAATATTTCCTGGGTTATATCCTCGGCTTTGTGGAAATCCCCTATGTGCATATAAACCATCCTGAAAATCGCATCTTTGTATCTATCTATTATCTCGTCAAAGCTCAATCCTTCTCCCCTCCTTTAGGTTAGACACTCAAGCCATCATTTGGGTTGCATATTTTGTAAATATTTCTATATAGTTGATTATACCATTTCACAGCAGAGCAAATTGGTCTTATTTAGCGATTAGTTAGTTGTATAAAAAACAATATCGCCCGACTTAGCGAGCGATATTTATACCTATCTATTTTCCAAACTTATTGAATGTCCTAAGGCTCATGGCAATAGCCTGTTCCCGTGTGGTGTTGGCATAGCCGGACGCTATCTCGGCAGATGTAACTGCCTTTGGCATGAACTTTCCGTCAGTGCCCTTGATTATCTCAAGCTTGCTCATGTACTTTACGTGCTCTATAGCCCAAGAAGATATATNNCTTCTCATCAGTGAAGGTTGGAGCCCCTGCTGTTGAAAAATCAGCACCGGGCACCATTATCCTGATGGCTCTGCTGAGCATTGAGGCAACCTGCTCACGATTTATCTGGTTTTTAGGAGCAAAGGTGGTTGCGGAAGTTCCTGTGGTTATACCCAGATTGAAAGCTTTTAATATTTCAGGATTTTTCGTATCGACAAAAGGGTTAGTAGAGGCCTCCAAAGCTGCTTTACCTGTTGTTCTTTCATATAACTTAACTGTAAGCTCTGCAAATTCCTCTCTAGTGATTGGCTTTGTCATATCCGCTCCCTTTAAGGAATCCGGTATAAGACCGTTTTTGTCAGCTTCATCAATTTCCGGTTTAGCCCAAGAAGAAGCATCACTGTACGCTGCTATTTTTGTAGAAGCTATGTTTGAATATGGAGAAATAATTGGATCACCTGTTGAAGGCTTACATACGTATGCAACTCTAAAATGATAGATATTTTCTTCAATGACAACCTTATCGACTAAGTTTTTCTCCACAGGGTTTAGAGTATCGCTGGATGTCAAAAGATTGGCTGCAGCTCCGGGCATTCCATCCCATTTTGTTGTTTCTGACAGCCATTTTCCATTGCCTACCTTGAAATCAATAAAGTGATACACCGGCAATTGCTTGTTTGCAGCCAGTATGGATTCCGGAATTGCCCAGTCAAGTTGGAAATAGGGCTTATCACCGTAGTCCTTTTTTACCTCGACTTTTAGGTTCTGTGGAGCATCAAGCTTTGTGATTGTAGTAGCTTCAGCATTCTTTCCTATAGCTGCCACTTCTGAGTAAGGCGAATAAACAGCTTCAAATTCATCTTCATAAGGTTCGAGGAGGTAACGTACTCTAAAATAATATGTATCATTTTTCAGATCATAAATGCTGGTGCCATCCAAGGAAGGGTCTAAATGCCAGGGTACAAAGAATGTTTCCGATACACTGCCCTCATCAAACATCACATTAGGCATATTTCCGGAAAACTGTCCATGAAGATTACCGTCCCAACTTGGGTCGCTGCTGGGAATACCGATATTCCAGCTGCCTTCGTTCTTTTTCCAATCAACCAAATAACACAGATACGCCTTATATTCTGAAGTTTCTATGTTCTTAACTATCTTGCGTATGCTATCGGTGTTGGTCCATCTAAGGTCTAGCCGAGAGCTGCTATCGCTCCTCACCGAAATGTCTTGAGGTTTTTCAAGATAAGTAGGTACCGTGCCTTCTGCAGAGACATAAAGCATACACGATGAAATCAAAGCAAATACCAGAATAAAAGCCAATAATTTTTTTGCCATCATAAATCCCCCTCGCAAATTTTAATTTTTTAGAGTGTTTCCTATTTATCTATTNNGAGCAACATCCAATACAATAGTTACAGTGCCATTAGTTAGACTTCCGCCAATGGTTACCGCGTAGTCGCCTTTGCTTCCCATTATAACGAAACTATCATCAGTTTTATTTTTCATATTGATAGTCCCATCCTTCATCACATCTTGATAAAACTCAACAGCTTCCTCCAAGCTCTTACTTGTCATATATCCTATGCCTATAGCTTTGCTGATAGTGTCCCTGGCATCATTCACATTAACAATATTTGCATCCTCCAAAAGAGGTATTACATCCTCTNNGTCCCATACTAACATTAATTTCCGTATCGCTTTTTTCTTCAATTTCCTTTACTTCAGAAGGTGGCTCTGCACTGCTATCACTGCTATTGGCTCCAGTATCTTGGCTGCTTACATTTTCAGCCTTGCTGCCTGAACCGCATCCTGCAACCACAAGACCCACTAATAATATGATTAATATGATGCTTATTATCTTTTTCATTCTATTTCATACTCCCCATTCCATTCTTTAATCGTAAGGTCGGGCTTCCAATTGCCTAAATAGGTCTTAATATCATCACTCAATAGATTGTCACCCGTAAAGCCAAAGCTTCCAAATACTTTGCTGCCTCTTACGGAAGATACACTGGCTCCGGCTGTGGCTGATATGAGGCCGGGAGCAGCCAAATCTGCTTTTGCTCCGCCTGTTATATCAATATCACTCATGCTAAGGGATTTGCCCTCTGTCTTAGTTGCATTAAATCTCCCGAATACCGATAATCCTCCCTCGAAATTACCTGCTTCTCCGCCCACCAGTTTTATTTCTATTCCCCCATCATAGGTGGTGGAATTTCTTATATGCTGCTGCATTTTCCCAAAATCTAAGCCGCCCATATTGAATTTCCATCCGGATTTATAAGGCCCCACCATTCCTTCAAAAAATGGAGAAGTTACCTTTACTTCATAGGGCTTAATTATCTTTTTATAGTATGCTGAGTTTTCATCTAACTCACCGGATTCAAACTTTTCCTTTGCCTCCATGTTCTTTTTTATCAATTCATTATGAGCAGCATTTTCTGCCTTTTCTCGTGCAGCTCTTGCAGCTGCCATAGCCTTTTCATCACAACCGCACTCCTGAGGAGGGCTATAGTCACCGAAACTATATGCATTATAGACATCCGTTAGTGCTGTTGATATACTCCTTAATGCCAGAGCTATTACTCTTTCTTCCAGCATTTTTTGTATCTTTTCATCGGATATGAGTATTACATGCTTCATACAGTCGTTGTACATCTTTTCTACATATTTCTTCGTCTTCTTTGTATAATTATCAAGTGCAAGCTGGGTGATCTGATTCCACAGCACTTCATTCGTCCTGTTATACTCAGGCACCAATCCCATATGCACTATATAATGGCGTTGTTCTTCACCTTCTATTTCCTGTTCCATCCGTATAATATCATCAAGCAATCTGCCGGTTCTCTCATTTCCATCACGGATAGCATCACTAACCATTTTTGAATTCTTATGAGTTATCTTTATAAGATATTGTTCATAGGGCATAAATTTCTTTTCAAAATCCGCCATATTCAGCTTCTGTATATAAATATCCAAAGGGTTGCTATAGAAAAATGGGTTTAAGGCAAAAACAGCTTTTTCAGGCTGGACCTTAGATATGGTCTTAAATAAATCTTCACCTTTGCTTGGATCTTCCTTATACTGTGCTGCGTTTTTCTCTAGTTCTGCTACAAAGGCTTCAAGCTGAGCATCAACATCACCGGTCCAATCGATATTAATATCCAAGTGAAAATCCGGGTTCCCTGCCATTGCTGTCTCGAATTCCTGCTGCGTATTATAGCCCCCCAAATCTGTTTCATATCCGAAGTCGTTAAGGGAATCTACATAGGATTTTTCACCCAAATACTCAGCCCTATAACTATAGCTCTTAATGCCACTATTAAAAGCCTGCAAGGTAACTCGGCCTTCAGGAGTGGATATGTTTTTCAGTGACGAGTATTGAGCTATCATGCTAATATCCGGAGCAGTATATTTCATCCTGCTCTGGACTTCTTTTAGCAAGGCTTTGAGCTTTGCCTGAGCTTCTTTATCTATTTCCTCCAAAAAATCCGCCTGGGATATGGCATCAACTATTACTAGATTGTCTAAATATTTTTCCATCACTTCATCTGCTGCTTCTCCCTGGGGTATTGGGTTTTTCTTGTCCTCTTCTTCTTTAATCTTGNNGTAGCCTTTACAAATATGGGGTATTCGCTTTCTTCCATAATAAGCTTTAGAGCCTCATCAAATTTCTTCTCCGACATATAGTAGTTGTACATTGCTTTACGAGCCGGCCAATAACCTTTTTCCATTGCCATTGCCATTTTGAAGCAGGTATAGGCTTTATCTTTTTTCCCTGTGTCCAAATAAATATTCCCCAGGCTCACCAAAAGAGAAAGGGTATCTTTACTGAATTTACCGTCCCTGATGGATATTTGAAGCCCATAATTATATATTTTTATGGCATCTAAATAGTATTTCTCCATGTTTTTTTCTTTTTTGCCCTCTAAGACCAAATCATCATAATAGGATGCTGCTGCAGATGCAAAATTGCCTGCACCTGTGACACTTTTTGGATCTAAAGAAAATGCTGCACTAGCCATTGCTAGATAAAAATTCTTGGCATTGGTATAGCTGACTGCGAGGGCTGCGGCGTCGGAGGCTTCTTGAGCTTTCTTTGCATTGGTTTTTGTACCGCTAAAGTTTGGAGTCCAATTCACTATGCGCTTGTATTCACTCTTTGCTGCCTCTTCAATCTTGGTATTTGATATAGAGTAATAGTTTTTTGCAAGGCTGAGTATATCGGCAGCTTTGACAGAGGGGAGTATTTTTAACATTTCTTTGAACGCAGCATTTAATTCAATGCTATTGGTTGAAATAGGAGTGTTTTCCGCAGCGTTTTCTGCATATGCGATATTTGATAGCAGCATTGCTATGCAAAGGGTATAAATCATCAATTTCTTTAGCATTCAGATCATCTCCTTTCCTCTTCATGTATAAACTAATACTAACAAAAACTTCTAAGGATTAAATCCTTAGAAGTATCGTAATTATTATCAAAAAGTATCTTGTGTTTGATAGCTGATATACTATTTTTCACTATATACCTTTCTATATTCCGATGGAGATATGCCTATATGTTTTTTAAAAACAGCAGATAGGTTGCCTGAATTCACGAAGCCACAAAGCCTTGCAACTTCGCGGATAGTGCGTTCTTTATTCTTTAACATTTCTTTTGCCTTATCAACCCTTATCTCAGTCAAGAATTGATAAGGAGTGTTGCCGGTTTTGTTCTTAAAAGCTCTTTTAAAATGGCTTGGACTTAAATATATCTCTCCGCATATATCATCTATGGTGATGTTGCCGCTATAATATTTATGCATATAGATTATGGATTTCTTAATGTAGTCATCGTAGAGTTCATTTCTATCATCCAAAAAAATATTATCAGCTAAAGAATTTCTGATCAGCAAAATACCCAATTGAATTTCAAGACTTTGAAGCATTAGGGCAGGAGCGTTTCCATAGACAAATATCTCATGTTCAAAACTATTAATAGCATCCAGCAGGTAGTTGTTATATTGGTTCTCAAATTTCTCAAATTTAAGTTTTTCGACTCCGAAAGATTCAAGTCCAAGCCTATCCATAAAATCCTTTTTCGCACTTATTGATATATATTTGCATGTATTATTCTTTTCATTTACCAATACGGTAATGCTTGTCCCAGGCTCAAGAGAAATAAGGCTCCCTTTCTTAAAGCTATAAATATTTCCATTGATTATTGCTTTAGGGGGTTTAGAGTGAAATATAATAAAATGGTAATCTTCCATACACATGCTCTGACCTATGACATATTTTTCAGGTTTGAATATGGCAATGTTNNCTCATAAAAGTTTTTGTCTGAGAGTGAATTCTATCAGGTATTTTCTTTATAAAATTACGAAAGTTTTGTTTCATATTAACCACACAACTTTTTACTCACTTTGAGGTAAAAAGTTTCTCCCTCTTTGCTGCTTTCTATAAAATAGCCCTTCCGGTCCTTCCTCCAATTCTATTTTGCTGGGATCGATTGCTGCAGCC
>DPSW01000467.1:0-1635 GCA_003527145.1 Clostridiaceae bacterium
AGAATTGACGGATAAAATATATGCCGAAACCGAAGGCAATGCATTTTTCATAACCGAATGCCTTAATTTGCTAAAGAGCGGTGAAGGTTTGACAGCTTTGTCCCGAGGTATGGAAGCTATTTTAAGCACCAGAATATCTTATTTATCCGATGAAGCGCAAAAGATATTAAATATATTATCGGTATTCTTTTCTCATATTAATTTTGATCTTATCTTATCTTNNAAAAATGAAATGGAGCTTTCAGATATTATGGAAGAGCTTCAAAACAAGTTTATCATTGAAGAAATTTCTTCAGAACATTCGGGATATCCCTGTTATAGGTTTACACATGCAAAAATTCGAGAATTTGTGTATTCAAAGCTTTCCTCTTCAAAGAAGAGCATAATGCATAATAAGGCAGGACTCATTATAGAGACCGGCTTGAAAAATGAATTTACAGACAGCTCTATTTATCCTTTGCTGATATATCACTTTATTAATGGGGGCAACAAGGCAAAAACTCTATATTATAGAGTGAAGCTTATATATACATATTTCCCGTTGAAAAATGAGTTGTTTCCCACATTGAATGATATTTATCTGGGCATTAACGATTGTTATATGACGCAGCAAGAGATGGACAACCATTTAAAAGAAATCAATGCTCTCATAGAAGCAATCAGGATTGAAGGAGGAAACCTTGAAAATCAGTACGAAACAAATATGATGGTTATGCACATAAAAGGCCAATATTGTATATGGCAAGGGGATTATAGAAATGGAACAGGTTATATCAATAAAATGATACAATTATCGTATAAGATCCATAATGTTGAATATGCCGTAAAAGGCTATCACCAAATGGTTTACTACGGCATACAAATAAACAATGCTAAAACCGTAGCCTTCTACTCCAATAAAATTCTTGACGCGGCCAAAGAACATAATATAGAAGAGCTCATAGGCATTGCTTATAGATTTCTTGGAGTATATAATTCAATGATATTGAACTTTGAAGAAGCTAAGAGTTTCTTTAGACGATCAATATCATTATTTAAAAAATTAGAATTAAGCGGTAAGCATTATACTTTAAGTATAGCTGCTTGCTTTAATTACATTGGTGAGATAAACCGGCGGGAGAAAAATTATACTAAAGCCATAGAATGCTTTGAACAAGCAATAAAGCTTTGCGAGCAAAAAAACATATTTATAGGCTTGCAGGTTTTTTATACAANNCGATATGGAGTATTATTCCAAAGCTAAAGCTTATCTTGTCAAGGCTCTTGATTACTGCAAGCATTGCAACTTCTTAGGAAGCCAATCCATTGCCAATGGAATAATGTGCATGGTATATATCAATGAGGGAAAATATGATGCTGCCTTGGACAGCTTTGTAAAGGCCAATGAATATGCCGGGCGTTATAAAAACGATGATATATACAAATTACTGAATGATATAAAATCCCGTATTAAGGATATGATGCTGTCAGATGTGAGGTTAAAGAATGTTTTCTTATCATATATACCCCCTGATAAGCCGAGCTAGAATACAAAATATTCATAATAATATGGGAATTTGACGTAATTTAGACGTTGCTGATATATAATCTATGTGATGTTCTATAGTATTTACGAACATCAAATTAAAAAAAGAA
>DPSW01000467.1:1654-4282 GCA_003527145.1 Clostridiaceae bacterium
AATAGGTATTTTTATGTTTTTTGTACCTATTGAAGTAGGAGGTAAAAGTTCAATTCCTCTTGACCACATCGTAAACGCAATCAAAGCAATACCTCATTATGGCACTATATATGGAGGAATAATCGTAGTAATAGGGGGTATTTATCCTTTTATTACAAAAACATGGAATAAAGACAAAGTGACCACGGTATTTTCTATTCTTAAGCTATTAGGTGTAGTTTTTGTTTTTATGGCAATTTTTAAGATTGGTCCTGCTGCTTTCTTCGAACCTGATATGATGCCATTTATATATGATAAAATCGTAGTGCCCGTAACTACTATAGTACCTATAGGATCTGTATTTCTGGCATTCCTTGTAAGCTATGGATTGATGGAGTTTGTTGGTGTTCTGATGAAGCCCATAATGAGACCTGTATGGAAAACACCGGGACGTTCGGCTATAGATGCGGTTGCATCCTTTGTAGGCAGTTATTCATTAGCACTTTTAATCACTAATAGAGTTTATAGAGAAGGCAAGTACACGGCTAAGGAAGCTTGCATAATAGCTACAGGTTTCTCTACGGTGTCTGCGACCTTTATGATCATAGTTGCAAAAACCCTCGGAATAATGGAATATTGGAATAAATATTTCTGGGCTACCCTTGTAATTACATTCATAGTTACCGCAATAACAGCAAGGATATATCCTCTGAGCAGGAAATCCGGCAAATATTATAACGATCAACAGGGGATTATTGAACCTGAACCAAAAGGCAATAGATTAAAAATGGCCTGGGAAGAAGGCATGGAAGCTTTTGATAAAGCCCCTTCGGTTATTCAGAATATAATTATAAATCTTAAAGACGGTATAAAATTGGCTATATCTATAGGTCCCACTCTTATGTCCATCGGATTTCTTGGCTTGATAATAGCTAATTTTACTAACTTCTTTGATATCGTAGGATATATATTCTATCCATTTACACTTCTTCTCAGAATTCCGGAGCCTCTTTTAGCCGCAAAGGCCAGTGCCATCAGCATAGCAGAGATGTTTTTGCCTGCTCTTGTTGTAGCTGAAGCTCCCATGGTTACCAAGTTTATAATCGCCATAGTTTGCGTATCTGAAATATTGTTTTTCTCGGCTTCGATACCTTGCATGCTATCAACAGACATTCCTTTAACGGTAAAGGATCTTATTATAATATGGATTGAGAGAATCATATTCTCCCTAATACTGGCAACGCCTATAGTCCATCTAATATTATAGATTAGAGGCGGCACGGTTTATCAAATGTATGGACTATAATTTTGTATTTAGCTGAGGTGTGCTTATGTCTAACTATTACGTTCATAACTTGAATTCAACAAAATTATTTCAAGTCTATCAGACCAAGTATCCTAGAGTTGAGCGCTATTTTGACGAGGAAATCAATTTTGTGCGGAGGAATTTGCATGGCGGCGAGAATGTGCTGGAGGTGGGGGCCGGATATGGGCGTATCATGAAGGAATTGGCACAATTTGCAGCCTGCATCGTGGGGATTGATATTTCGGCGGAATCAGTTGAATTTGGCAAGGATTATATAAAAGAATGCCGGAATTGCAGCATTCAAGTGATGGATGCCCATAATCTTGAGTTCGGTGAGGAATTTGATGTTGTAATGTGCTTGCAAAATGGTTTATCAGCCATGAAAGGACAGCCAATGCATCTGATCAGACAATGCATGAAGGTGCTTGTTCCCGGGGGAAAGGCTTATTTCAGTACATACAGCGATAAATTTTGGGAGCATAGGCTGGCTTGGTTTTACGAGCAGGCAGATAAGGGGCTNNAAAATGGTATTATTGTGTGCAAGGACGGCTTTACAGCCATCACCTTTTCTGAGGATGCGCTTAGAAAGCTGGGAGAGGAGTCCGGTTATCCTTACAGCATTGAGGAAGTGGATGAATCCAGCCTCTTCCTAATACTTGAAAAATAAAATTATTATGTAATCATATGCATAGGCCCATATTATGTAGTATTTATCACACAATATGGGCTTATTTGCATCTCCCCACATATATTGTCACATTATTGCAAATATATTCCTTCAAGAGTACAATTATTTTAAAAGGGGGTTGAATCAATGATACAAAGAAATCTTAGTGCTTACTCGGGGCTTATTCCTCGCTATACAGAGCTGAGGATGCAGGAAAACAGAAGCCTGAAGATAGCATTTGTCAAGGGAAATCTTATCCGCAACATTAAGGATGTGGGGAGCGGCATCAGTGCGAGAGTTTCCCAAAATGGCTCCTGGGGGTTCGCATCCAGCCCTGAATTGGACTCTGAAAATATCAAGTCTGTCGTTAAAGCAGCAAATGAAAATGCAGCTTTCCTGGATTCGAGAGAGAACAAAGGCAAAAGCATGCCGGAGCAAGATGGAGTATCCCTTGAAAAAGATCTTTCAACAAAAAAAACAAGGCTGAGCCAGAAGCAAATCATGGATTTCATCAGAGAAATAGACAGCCATATAGAAAAGAAATACCCGGGACTTAGCAACAGAGCGGTATCGTTGGAGTGCCTTGATATGGAAAAATCCCTTATAACCTCCGAGGGGGCATCCCTTTATTCCATGCTTCCCAGGAGCATAGTGCGCATAGCGCTTACCATGGACA
>DPSW01000153.1 GCA_003527145.1 Clostridiaceae bacterium
TCTAATTTTTATCCCGACTATGTCAATATGTGTGATATGGAGATTGAAGCCGGCATCCCTGAAAGCAGCAGGATTATCACCAGTGATGATGTATTTGATTATATGCTGAACATCCGCAATCTCAATGAGGGAATTAACCAAAAACGGGAAAAACTTTTTGATGAATATTTGGATGCGAAATATTCTAATTTTATGATGAAATCTATAGCGGATTACGAGCAGCTTAAAAAAGTAAATTCAGCCAGAAGTAAAACCCAGTCCCGCTTTGNNTACGAGAATATTCGAATGGAGAAAGTGCTTTCCTATATTTTACCGAAAAAATCGCCGAAAAAGGACTTTATATATTGGATGAGCCGGAAAACAGTCTTTCTCCAAAACGCCAGATGGAATTGATGAAATTTATTGAGGATTCTGCAAGGTTCTTGGGCTGTCAGTTTATTATATCGACACATTCGCCATTTTTGCTTGCCATGCACGGAGCAAAGATATATGATCTGGATGAAAATCCTGTCGATGTGAAACGGTGGACAGAATTGGAAAATGTGCGCACATATTATGAANNTTTGATGCTGCAATAGGTCATTAACGGGCCAACACTTTTTTCCAAATTTCGATCCGCTCTTAGTAAAAAAATGATAAAATTAGGACAAGGGAGTGGAAGAAAAATGGAAAAAGAAAAAGTTAGGAATGTCCATGGGATAACAACAGGGGTTGTGACAGAAAACTGGGATGCGGACGGAAAACATCCGGGCATGGTCAAGGTACAGGTTTTTCTGGAGGAAGGAAATAAGACCATGACCGATTGGATGCAGGTGGCCCAGCCCTACGCAGGCAGAGATAGAGCTTCTCTGGAACTGGACGGCAGTGGTGGGAAAGCCGCATTAAAAGCAGATATCATCTCACTGAAAGCCCGACAAAGGTTGCAGATAAATGGAGAGAGCGAGACCGAACTGACAGCTAATGCCTCTTTAAGAATTCAATCTTGCGGCATCCTGGAGCTGAAAGGCTCAATGATCAAAATCAATTGAGAACGAATTTTTATCAATCCGGGCGCAGAAAGCCAGCAGGCATTGGATAAAACAAATTAGCTTGATCTGCTGAAAACGCAGAAAAAAGGGGGAAAATACGTTGGGAATGTGTGTGTGCAATGGTGCCATACTGTCGTGCTCTTTCGGTTCGGCGCCATCTTCTCTTATGGTGATGCCCCAAAGCAGGGTGATCACTTCCGGAGGGCCTGTTGCCAATATCATGGACAATAAGCCGATGGTTAATGTTCTGCCTTTCGGCATGTGCCAGTCCCTGGCAAATCCGGCGGTAGCAGCTGCTACGGCGGCAGCATTAGGCGTATTGACGCCGATGCCTTGCATCCCTGTCACAGTTGCACCGTGGACGCCCGGTTCGCCCACGGTGCTCATTGATGGTATGCCAGCCCTGAATAATACCTCTAAATTGATGTGTGTGTGGGGTGGTGTGATTCAGATCATTGATGCGGGGCAAGTGACGATTCAGGTTCCGTAAAGAAACTGAAAGAATTTGTTATTTTCAAAATTGCACAGAAGACGAGAGAACAACGATAATAAGGAAAGAGAGAAATGTTTGGCTCATGTATGCTATTGCCCTTTTACAGGGCATGGTATTCTTATGGCAAACTAAATATAGGGAAAATGAATATAACATTAACACAAACATATAATTATCTTGATATAACTTTCTGATTCAATAGTAGGTATAAGTCGGTATGAAGAATAATAATATAAAAAAGCTTTTTATGAATAGATTTACAGGGAATATCCTCATTCCAATACTTTCCATTATACTGATCTATTTAATTATTTCATTATACTTTATCAATCATTTCTTTTTCAACACAGTTATAAACGGGATAGACCTCTCACTTAAAGCGCATAATGAGACGGGCCATGTGGTAAGAAATTATATTAAAGGCTATAAGCTGCAGTTGATAGAAAGAAATGGCGGAACACAAGAGATAACAGGGCAGGCTATACAGATGCAATACAATAAAGGAAACAGCATCCCTGAGATATTGCGCAAGAAAAATCCGCTTACATGGATAAGTTCATTGTTTAAAGAACAAAAATATTATGTAAATGATCTGTTTGTTTATGATGTGAATGATTTGGATAATGAAATAAATAATCTAAATTGCTTGAAAAAGGATATAATTGAGCCCCAAAATGTGGATTTTAAGTACTCAAGTGGTTCCTATGAATTGATTGAAGAAGTTCAGGGAAATAAAATATTGAAGGATAAACTGTATGAAGCTATAAAGCTAAGCATATTAAAGGGCGATTTGAAACTGGATATAGATGAAAAGCGTTGCTACAATAATCCTAAGTATACCTTAAACTCTGATAAGACACCTGAAACATTAAGGCTGTTAAACAAGTNNTGAGAGTGAGATAGTGGATGGAGATAAAATAAATAAATGGCTTATTGTAGATGAAAATTTGGATGTGCTAATAGACAAAACAGGAGTGATGGGATATATAAAGGAATTGAGCAGAAAATATGATACGGTTGGGATGAAAAGGAGTTTTAAAACATCCACAGGTAAAGTAATAGAGGTGGAAGGCGGACTTTATGGGTGGAAGATTGATCTCGCTGCTGAAACAAAAGCATTATTGAAAAATATAGACCTCGGTGAGACTCTTGAAAAAGAGCCTATATATGCTCAAAAGGCATTATTCAGGGGCGCAGATGAAATAGGAGATACTTATGTGGAGGTCAATATAACGAGACAGTATTTATGGTTTTATAAAAATGGAAAGCTCATCACCCAGGGCCCTGTAGTAACAGGAAATCCCAATAGGGGGCATTCCACTGTGACGGGGACTTATATGCTTAACTATAAGCAAAAGGATGCGACCTTAAGGGGAACAAATTATGCATCTGAAGTAACCTATTGGATGCCTTTCTTCGGGAATATGGGAATACATGATGCCAGCTGGAGACATTCTTTTGGAGGAGAAATATATAAAAGAAATGGGACTCATGGATGCATAAATGCTCCGTTATATTTGGCAAAAACAATTTTCGATAACATAGAAGAAGGAATACCTATTATTAGTTATAAAGAATAAAGCACAGGTGGTCAGCCTGTGTTTTTAATTATATAGAACATTTAACGAAATTTTTCGTCTGATAAATGGAGACAGNNTCAATATTTTATTTGCAAAGGAGAATAACAATGAAAAAGTTGAAAGATATGCTGCCGTTTTTATTGGTTACTTTATTTAGTTTTTATCTCCTGCCATTATTCATTAAAGATACAGGATCAGCCATTCTAATCCTTTTAATAATTATCCCTGTGATAGGTTTTGTTTGCTCTATGATATATGGTTTAAAAAAGCCATTCAGTTTGTTTTATTCTGTAATTGTAGCAATCTTATTTATTCCGTCTATATTCATTTTCTATAATTCAAGCGCTTGGATTTACACTGTAGTATATGGAGCAATTGCTTTGATTGGAAGCGGCATAGGAGCATATATTTCTAAGAATAGAAAATGAGCATAATCGGCCCGCTGCTTATATTATAGATATTGACTTTTTGAGCTGGTGAAAATCTTCGTGAAGAAAGTATGGAAGTAGTCTTTGAGCTGTGAACCGAAAGGATATAATCTTAGTAGGCTTCAACGGAAATTTCCGCCGTTAAAAGGAAAGCAGTATCGGATAATTTATTTATCCCGTATTGTCAGAGTGCAGATAGTCATATCTGAATTTAGGTGGTACCGCGGACGCATACGTTCCGCCCTAAACAAATATAAAAAGCTTCGGGCGGATTTTTGTTTTGTGTTCGTAAAATTTAAGGAGGTATTGCCATGCAGAAAAGCTATGACTTTAAACAAGCAGAAAAAGAGATGCAAAACTTTTGATACGCCGCCGCCTACCGTCAGCGTTACTTTGGTGTTCCTTTCCCTGTATGGTATTGCAAAAACTGTGGTGAGGTTATAGTTGCAAGTGAAAAGATGCTGCCTGTAAACCCTCTTGAAGCAAAGCCTGATAAGCCTTGTTATTGCGGAGGTGACGAGTTTGTGCCTGNNCTACTTCGTCAGTCACCCCTCAAATAAATGCAAAATGGGACGAGAAGGATGATATTTCGAGGTATAACGTTGTGCATAGGCTCCGGGAATTGGAATAATAATTTCACCTATTTTAAGTTGTTGTGTGACGGCTAATAATGTATAATGGGTTATGTAAAAAAACAATCATAAGAGCAGAAAATTTACGGTTTCACAGTAAATTTGATATAGGTGACATATGGATAAAATAAATATAAAAAATTTATTAAATAATATTGTTTACTTAACCCTTGGCTGTTTTATTACCGCCTTTGCCGTGAATTATATTCTCAAGCCAAACGGTCTTATTACAAGCGGAATAACAGGATTGGCAATTATTTTAGAAAAATATATGAATATTAATTATTCTTATATTTATTATTTTATGACATTTATTATACTTATCGTTACATTTTTACTTATGGGGAAGAAAGAAATTTTGAAAATTG
>DPSW01000171.1:0-2876 GCA_003527145.1 Clostridiaceae bacterium
AATTAATGGTCGATATGCTATCTGTCAATTATTTGATTTGGAATATATTTATATAAATATTTATTAACATCTGCTTCCTGTTCAGGTTTTATCTCCAGGCAATACTCAATTTCTTTTTCTTCTTGCTCTTTATTCTTTTTCCTCAAAAGCAAATATAAAGGCTTAGAGGCCAAACGATAGTGAATTTTTAAAGTTCCGGGTTCTCTCCATTCAGCCAATGATATGTTTTCCCAGGAAAGCAACAGCAATCCGTGAATTATTCCTTTTTCTCTTATTTTCGGCTGCCGGAAAAGACGCAAACTCATCCAGAAAACAAAAAGTAACAAGACAAAAAAGAATAACGCTTTTTTTAAAATCATCAATAGAAGCATCACTTCCATCACTTCTTGAGGCAAAAGCGATTCGGTAAAAAAGCGCACATCACTATCGATTTGAATTACTGCAAGCCATATAAATCCTATCCACCCAATCTGCAAGAACCAGAAGGGATAGTTAAAGTTTTTGAGCTTCATCTTCATTATTTTTTTACCTGCCCATTGAGCAAGAAATATTTCTCTATAAGTGATGTATATTACTATAGGCAGATACAGGATAGATATGATTGTCGGATATTCAAAAAAATGTATTGGCCTTAGCTCTCCCCATGGAAGTTCAGACAGCTTAACACCAGCAATTGCATCATATCTGCATGAGGTTAAAACCAATGTCATGATNNTCCTGCCCTCTTTCACAAATTCTTACAAAAGCCATGCTGTTGTGTCAGCCATAGGGGTTCTTTTCACTCTTTATTTAGCGTATTCCTTAAAAACATCCTTTAAGTGTTCGCTTCCCTCTTTCGTTGCAATATCATACACAGATTTGCCGCCGGATGTAATAACATAAGGGTCTGCTCCCGCTTCCNNCTTCTGAATCCTTACCGTTAATGTCAACTGACTTGCTCTCTATTATTTTGTTCACTAACTCAATATCATTTTCCAGCACAGCTTGTGTTAATTGATCGATTGTAGCCTCTATATCCTCATCATCTTGTTTTTCAAATTCATTTACTGCTTTTGGTTCTCCGGATGCAATTTTTCTCCCAAAGCCGAGAATCAGAGCAGCCGATACCAGTAAAATGCAAGCCGCAGCGATAACCAATCTTTTTTTTAACATAATGCTATCCTCCATTTCTATTATTAAGGAATTCTACGTGTCCATTAAACTGAAGCAAGGATAATGTATAGAAATCATTTTTTAGCTGCAATTATTTATCCAGTCAATAACCGGATCATTGTTCAAAATAATGTCTTGCCTGGTGTAAACTATATGTACATCGGGTTCTAAAGTATCCGAATCTAATTCCGTCTTAGGAATTTTAAAAGATTTAGTTGCAACATTAAATTTTATCTTTGAGTTAGGAAGTTCATGCTTTAATGTGTTACCGTAGCTTAATGTACCATTACCTGTAGGCTCACCAACTAATAAGCCTATGTGATTATTCTTAAAGATGCCTGCGAAGCCATGTGCTGAACTAAATGTTTCTTTTGAAGCTAATACATAAATTTCTCCGTAAAACAAATCAACTTGTTTATTCAATGGACTTCACTGACAGGAATGATATGCATATAAAAATAAAAATCACGATATATTTTCTCAATTAGCAGACTCCCTTCATGGACAAGCCTCGATGCTGTTATAATATTTATTCCCTATTCATAAGCTGGCCTACCGAACATTTATATAATATTACATCCATAATCTCATTTTACAACAAAAAACCTCTTATGAGGTAAGATGGCAAAACTCATATATGTTTTTGGTAAAACTTACGGTTTTTCATTCTCTGAAAATATTTAGGTTCAACCTAAGATAATTACATTATGATTTGGAAACAATTTATGGTAAGCTATAAATAATAAAATAAGCATATGGGGGCTTGAACATGACTAAGGATGTTTATGATGTTATAATCAAAAAACTTAAAGAATTAGAAAACAATTTAATCTTTCTAAAACAAGCTTCATCTGCTATCAATAATGATAACCTTAAAAAAGACATGATTAAATATTGGGGAATTGAGAGAGGAATACAAATATGCATTGAATGTGTTATTGATATTGGAAACATTTTGATTTCTGTTTCAGACAATGATAAACCATCTACTTATAGAGAAACAATGATTGCTTTAACCCAGATAGATGTCATACCTGAAAAGTTTTCAAAAAAGCTATCTAAAATGGTAGGTTTTAGAAACATACTTGTACATGATTATACAAAGATTGATGAGGATATAATTATACATATATTAAAGAATGAATTAGATGATTTTATTAAGTATATAGAATATGTAAATAAGTGGCTGAAAGATAACTATAAAATATAAGGATGCGTTATATATGCAAAAAAACATCAATGAAATAGAAAAAGCGATGAGTGAACATATACATAATTTGATATCCCACTATGGAATAAAGCTTATCTATATATTTGGCTCTTATGCCAAAGGAGAGAACAGAGAAGATAGTGATTTGGATATAGCTATGTATTTTCATAATGAAATAGATGGATTTAGGAAATTAGATATACTAGATAAGCTGGTTGAGATATTTGATAGGGAAGATANNATTTAGTTATTTTAAACAATGCAGATGAAGTATTGAAATTTCAGGTTATAAAATACGGGAATTTAATGTATATGGAAAATTTAGCAACCAAAGTCATATTTGAAGCCAGAGTTATGAGTGAATATATGGATATGGAGCATTTCAGAAAAGTCAGAAATGAATTTAGTCATAAAAGATTTTTAGAGGTTATGAAGGATTATAATGAACCTATAAAGCTGACACAGAAAGCCGAAGTTTAGGTTTAAACATCCGAAGCAATTGCTATAGCAATTG
>DPSW01000171.1:3013-3463 GCA_003527145.1 Clostridiaceae bacterium
TGTAGGGCAAATCCTTTTTCATCGCTTCCACTGCCATACTTTTTAGTCAAGTTTCTGCAGATCATATCCATCTTATTTACTCCTCTTTCAAAAAAGTCTTTCGATGTTCTGTTATGCTGCATTGCAGAAGTTCTCTAAAAATAATAATCAAGTTTTGTCCGGCATAGAATCTTCACTTTAATGTTATGCGTAAATGTATCATTATTCTTTAAGCTTGCCATTCTTTGATGGTTTATAAGTTCCNNACATCTTCTTTGCTTGCGATTCTAAACTTAATCCCATCTAAGGTAGCCCTTACAGGTTTAGGAGATATATAATGATAGCTAAATGCGGCATATATGAACAGTATAATTACAATCAAAATACTGATTAGCTTCCCTGCAGCTCTCAATATAGTGTACCCCCCCCAATATTTCTTTTTACTCCATTCATCTTTTAACGCCACTCATA
>DPSW01000226.1 GCA_003527145.1 Clostridiaceae bacterium
ACTCTCGAAGAAGTAAAGAATCAAATAATAGAAAGAGATTATATAGATGCTCATAGGGAGGCTTCCCCCTTAAGGCAGGCTGAAGACGCTATATTGATCGACACAACAGGAAAAAACATAGATGAGGTCATAGCAGAAATGTTATATCATATTTCTATTAAGGGGGATGTATGAGGTGTTTTACCAAATAATAAAACTTTTGCTTAAGCCGTTATTTAATATATTTTATGTTGTCAGGGTCGAAGGCTTGGATAATTTGCCTGAAGAAAATGGATACATTGTATGCGGGAATCATGCTAGAGTCATAGATCCTATTCTTCTAGGGGTAAATATGCCTAAGAAAATATATTTTATGGCCAAAAACGAGCTGTTTAAAAATAAGTTGGTGGCTTTTGTTTTAAAAGGGCTTGGAGCTTTTCCTGTTAAAAGGGGGGAGGCGGATTTGAAAAGCATAAAAACCTCTTTGAAGCTGCTCCAAACTCAACAAAATATTGGCATATTCCCGGAGGGGACCAGAAATACCACAGGGGAGCTAAAGGCTGAACCAGGCATTGCTATGCTTGCTATTAAATCTAAGAGGCCGATTGTTCCCGTGGCCATAAAGACTGATTATAAAATATTCCATAGAACTGATATTGTGATCGGCAAAGCTATAAATTTGAGCGAACATTTCGATACAAAGCTAAAAAATGAAGATTATAAGGATATAAGCCTAGAGATAATGAAAAAAATAAAAAAACTATAGGTGAGCATATGAAAATAATTTTAGATAGGAATGCAGGTTTCTGTTTCGGGGTAAAAAACGCCGTAGCTGAAACTTTGAAAACCATAGAAGAAAATAAGCAAAAAAAGGTATATACATACGGCCCCTTGATCCATAATAAGCAAGTTACAGAAGAATTAAGAAAAAAGGGAGTTATTGAAATTGAAAATCTTGCTGAAGATATGGGGCCAGACTCATTGGTTGTAATAAGATCTCATGGAGCACCGAAGAAAATTTTTGAAGGTATAGCTTCTAAAGGCTTAAAATATGTAAACTGCACCTGTCCATTCGTATCCAGAATCCACAGAATTGTGGAGGAAAAATATAATGACGGCTATAAAATTATGATCGCTGNNACCTGAAGTTATTGGAATAAACGGATGGTGCAATAATGAGGCTATTATATTGGATGATGAAAAAATGGTGGACAAACTCACTTATTATGATAAAATATGTTTAGTTGCACAAACAACTATTTCAAAAAATCTTTGGCATAGAATTAAGGAAAGGGTTAAAGATAAATTTAAAAATACTGAAATTTTTGATACCGTCTGCAGTGCTACAGAAAACAGACAGAAATCTGTGGCGGATTTAGCAGAAAAGGTTGATGCCATGATAATAATTGGCGGGTTTAATAGTTCCAATACTCTTAAACTGTATGAAATCTCCAAAAATGTTTGCCCGGAAACTTATCATATTGAAACTGCTGAGGATTTACTGAAAGAAAATATCATGAAGGCGGAAACTATAGGAATTGCAGCAGGTGCTTCTACGCCTGATTGGATAATTAAGGAGGTTATAGAAAAAATGCAAGATTTTAGTAATGAAAATATTATGGAGGAATATGAGAAAAGTTTTAAATCCCTTCATCCTGGAGAAACAGTAAAAGGCATTGTTTTATCCTTAAACGATGAAGAGGTGATTGTTAATATAGGCTACAAAGCTGATGGAATTGTTAAGAAAGAAGACTTATTTTGGGACATGGATTTAAAAATATCTGAACTGGTAAAAGTAGGAGACGAGATAGAAGTTAAGGTAGTCAGCATAAATGATGGAGAAGGCAATGTCGTACTATCAAAAAAATTAGTAGATGCAGATAAAAATTGGTATAAGCTAGAATATGCATATAATGAAAATAGTTCCGTGCCCGGTATTGTCAAAGAAATAGTAAAAGGCGGAGGAATTGTTGAGATATTCGGCATAAGAACGTTTATGCCCGCTTCCTTATTTGATTTGAGATATGTTAATGATTTGGAGTCATATAAAAATAGCAAAGTTGACGTCAAAATCATAGAGTTTGATAAAGATAATAGGAAAGTTCTTGTTTCAAGAAAGGGTCATCTATTAGAGCAAAAAGAAGCAAAGGAAAAAGAGTTCTGGGCTCATGCAGAGGTTGACCAAAAAATTATAGGTGAAGTAAAAAGAGTGACAGATTTTGGTGCCTTTGTAGACATAGGCGGCGTCGATGGGTTGATCCATATCTCTGAATTATCCTGGTCGAGAATAGAACATCGTTCTGAAGTTGTTAAACCTGGCGATAAAGTAGAAGTTGTGATACTGTCTTTAGACAGCAATAAAAATAAAATCTCTTTAGGTCTTAAGCAGACAAAGCCGGAGCCGTGGACTACAGTGGAAGGCAAATATAACACAGGAGATATTGTTAATGTCAGGATATTAAGATTTGCAGCCTTTGGAGCTTTTGCCGAGGTCGAACCGGGGATTGACGGACTTATACACATATCCCAGATATCTGACAAAAGAATAGGCAAGCCTTCGGACGTGTTAACTNNCCGGAAAGAAAGCTTAGCCTGAGTTTAAAGGAAATAGAAGAGTAAAGACATGCCAATCTGTATTTCATACAGATTGGCATTATTTTTTTGGAAAAATAAAAATTTCATGTATTTTTTTTAAGATTATGCAGATAATAGTTAATGACCTCACAAAATACATTGAGACCCCCTTTACATTCTTTGCCGTGATATATTTATATCACGGCTTTTTTTTATTAATTAGTTATGATAATATTAAATTAACATAAGAATTNNTTAGATGCTTACAGGATATGAAAAATTCAAAGAGAAGATATTTAAGCTTACCGGTATAGATTTATCGTGCTATAAGGAAAGACAGATGAAAAGAAGAATTGATTCCCTGATTTCCAGAAACAGCTTTAATGATTATGATACATACTATAATGCACTTTTGCAGGACTCCCATTTGTTCAATGAATTTATCAATTATTTGACCAT
>DPSW01000402.1 GCA_003527145.1 Clostridiaceae bacterium
GCATCAAACGAGATGTCAATATATTTTTTGTCTTTTAATCTTCAAAAGGATTTTTTGTCGGTACTAAATTCAAGAATTTGTCACTGCTTCCCTGCGGCAAATTTATATAGCTTTCGGGAACATCTCCTACAATAATCGTTTCTGAAACGGGTACATTAGTAGAAACATCAATTTTATCCCCCGCAAAAGGAATTATTATTTGAACTTTTGTATCTACCTTTAAATAAATCTTTAATCTTGTCTGGTTTATCCCGGCTTCAGAAAACTCTGTTATGAAATTTACGTTTACAGAGCCCGCAGGCTGAATTTTAATATTAAACCTTGGACCAAAATCAGCAAAAAGTTGGCTGCCCATAACATTACCGATTGGAATTGAGAGATCCCTTGCTGTAATATTTTCGAGCTCATTTTGTATAGATATGGAGGTTTCTACAGCTAATCGGTTCATTTCAATAGCGTTTGCCTGTACCATAGTCACCTTTCCCATATTGTCAGTTTTTATAATTAACAGATTTCCGAAACTATCCATTTCTATCTTCTTGCTCACTGCATCATTGATTGCTTGAGTCGCAAACAATCTCGCCTTTATCTCTGACATTACAATAATCTTGGGCCTAATATTATTTTCTACATATATATAAAAAGATAACATTAAAATAAAGGTTATTAATGCAAAGAAGAATACTCTTCTCTTCTTCCTAAGTGCATGGTTGTTATACCACCTCATTTTTACACCACCATATTTCAAAATTTATTATTTTCATAATTAATATATGAAGGATGTGGTTTGTTCAATGTTTTATTTATTTTTTTAGCTTTAGAACTATTTCCCTTTGAATTCGTCAAATTACCATATGCAAAGCCTTATTTGATAACATTATATCAGTATGATATAATTGGTCTATTAAATAATCCCCTAGGGTCCCTGCTAATCTACTGAGGAGGTATAATATGAGTACCGATGGTAATAAACAAAATACGAATAAGCGCAAGAAGAAAAATAAAAATAAGTCTTTAAACAAAATATTGAAAGTTATAGTTATAGTTCTGCTATTGGCTATTTTTATTGGCACCGGAGCTGCTTTAGGCACTGCTTATGCATGGATAAAAAGTGCTGAACCTCTGGACACAAAAGAGGTATTTAACCTTGATCAAACCTCTTATATAGTTGATGAAAAGGACCGAGTCATCGATAAGCTTCACGCTAATGAAAACAGAAGCATCGTGACTCTTGACCAAATTCCTAAAAATCTTCAAAACGCTTTTATTGCTATTGAGGATAAAAGATTTTACAAGCATAATGGCATTGATCCTCAGCGCATGGTTGGATCGCTCATCGAAGACATAAAGCTCGGCAAACTAGCGCATGGTGCAAGTACTATTACTCAACAGCTCATAAAAAATGTTTATCTTACACAAGATAAAAAATGGAAGCGTAAGGTAGTAGAGATGTATTATGCTATACAATTGGAACGTCAATTCACAAAGGACCAAATTCTGGAGGCATACCTTAATACTATTGGATTAGGCGGTAATAATATAGCAGGCGTAAAAGAAGGTGCTCTATATTATTTCGCTAAAGATCTAAAGGACCTTAGTCTGGCGGAGTCAGCTGTAATAGCAGGAATTACCAATTTACCCTCAGCTTATTCACCATATTTAAATTATGATAAATCAATGAAGCGTNNATTCTTGGTGAAATGCTTAAACAAAATATGATTTCAAAAGATGAATATGACAAGGCTATTATTGAAGAGATTAAGCTGGCCAAAGCCGAAAAAGAAGTAGATACTACTTATTTTGCTGATATGGTTATTAAAGATGTTACTCAAGCTTTACAAGATAAATTGGGCTATACAAAAGAGGAAGCCAACAGAAAAGTATTTAACGGCGGATTGAAGATTGTTGCAACAATTGATACTGATTTGCAAAATATCTTAGAAGAATCATTCAACAATCCGGATTTGTTCCCTAAATCAAGTGAAGATGAAAATAACATTTTGCAGCCTCAAGCTGCAATGGTAATTTTAGACAATAAGACAGGCGAAATTAAAGCGGTTATGGGCGGAAGAGATCCAAAAGTAAGAAGGGGGCTGAACAGAGCAAATTCTGATCAGACTCAACGCCAGCCGGGGTCGGCTATAAAGCCGTTAGCTGTGTATGCGCCTGCATTGGATAACGGTTATACTACAGGAACTGTAATAGATGATGCTCCTGTTACATTTGGAACTTATTCTCCAAGAAACTATGACAGAAAGTTCAACGGCTTAGTTACCGTAAGAGAAGCAATTCAACGTTCTCTTAATGTAGTAGCTGTAAAAATTGTACAAGATATTGGAGTGGAACGTTCATATGAATACCTCCAGAAATTCGGTATTACAACATTAGACAAGACAAATGATAAAAACCTTCCTGCTTTAGCTTTGGGCGGTATGACAAAAGGTCTTAAACCCCTTGAATTAGCAGCTGCTTACAATGTTTTTGCCAATAAAGGTGTATATGTTAAACCTATCTCCTTCACCAAGGTATACGACAGATATGGTAATATATTGCTGGACAACGCTCCAGAGAAGCACAGAGTAATAAGTGAACAAGTAGCATATCTTATGGTAGACATAATGAAGGGTGTTGTAAAAGGAGGCACAGGAGGAAGTGCGGCGTTAGCAAATATGCCTGTTGCCGGAAAAACCGGTACGACCTCTGAGCAAAAAGATGCATGGTTTGTTGGCTATACTCCTTATTATACTGCTGCAGTTTGGATAGGCCATGATATGCCAAAGAAAATGAGCTTTACAGGAGGTTCTTACCCTGCTAGGCTATGGAAATCAGTTATGCAGACAATACACAAAGACTTGCCAAGGAAAGACTTTGAAAGACCGGATGGCTTAGTATCTGTACAGATATGCACTGAGTCGGGCAAAAGGCCGTCCGAGCTGTGCGCACTGGATCCAAGGGGCTCCACAATACGTTCAGAATTATTTGTAAAAGGAACAGAGCCGTCTGAGGACAGCATATGTGATATACATGTAATTAAGGATGTATGCATTGAGTCTAATAAACTGGCATCAGAGTATTGTCCTCCTGCTTCCATACAGTCAAAAGTTTTTATACAAAGGCCTGAATCATTAGATCCTAATAACGCTATGCCTGCTGACTATATATATGAAGCACCAACTTCAATATGTGATATACACAAAACTTTTATGCCGAATGAAGGCGATGACTATGAAATAGACAATGATGCAGGGGAAAGCGATAGCAGCGGCAGTGATGATTATTAATTGAGCAAAGATTGTTTTAAAGAGAAGCCAATTTAGGCTTCTCTTTATTCATGCAANNTTGCAGTTCAATCGTGCTTTTTCATAATATTTGCGCTTATCTTCTCTTCAATATCTGATCTTATTTCATTTTCGCCTTCCTGTTCAATGTTGAGAAAAGCTTTGTTGACACGATAATAATTGTTCTGTTTCATACAATTCACCTCAAACTAATATGGTAAACTTAGCTCGCACAAGCTTTGCTTTT
>DPSW01000472.1:0-13052 GCA_003527145.1 Clostridiaceae bacterium
TATGAAATAGAAAGTTTTAGTATACTAAAAGCAATGATAATAATATTTGTGCAGGTGCATAAAATTGAGTCAAAGAGTGATAATCCACGTCGATATGGATGCTTTTTTTGCTTCTGTGGAGCAAATGGATAATCCAAAANNCCGGTTATTGTCGGTGGGAATAGCCCAAGGGGAGTTGTGAGCACTTGCTCTTATGAGGCACGCATATATGGGGTTCGCTCTGCAATGCCGATTTTTATTGCAAAGCAATTATGTCCCGGCGGCATTTATCTTGCTGTGAGACATAAGCGTTATGAGGAAATATCCCATAAGGTATTTAATATTTTGCATTCAGTGACTGATCTGGTTGAACCCGTATCAATTGATGAGGCATATCTTGATGTAAGCACCCTGAAGGATAATCCTGTAGAGATAGTTAATATGATCAAGAAAAGGGTCAGAGAGTCATTAGGTCTTACGCTATCGGCCGGAATATCCTATAATAAATTTCTGGCAAAAACAGCATCAGAATGGAATAAACCCAATGGTCTAAAGGTCATAACAGAGGATATGGTGCCAGAGATTTTGAAGCCTCTCCCTATAAAAAAAGTGCACGGCATAGGTGAAAAGTCTATTGAAAAGCTGAATGAGATAGGCATATATACAATAGGCCAGCTTCTTAATCTTACAGAGGATGAGATGGTCTACTATTTCGGAAAGTATGGGGTAGAGATCTATAATAAAATCAGAGGTTATGACAACAGGCCTATATGTTTGGAAAGAGAAACAAAGTCTGTAGGGAGGGAAACGACCTTCGATAATGATACGACCGATAAATCTTTTTTGAAGGCTGTTTTGTTGGATTTTGCACAAGAATTGGCAGGGGCTTTGGATGAAGAAGCTTTATTTGCCAAAACCGTCACTGTAAAATTCAAGACTGATAATTTTAAAACTCATACAAGAAGTAAAACACTAAAGAAGTATATAAATACTTATGGAGAAATCAAAGATACGGCCTTTGATATTTTAGATGATTACAATATAAATGGAAGTATAAGGCTTATAGGTCTTTCACTATCCAACTTTAGTGATGCAAGCTATGAGCAGCTGTCTTTTTTTGATTTGCCCGATAGCTAAACGCCGCTAATTGTATAAGCGGTGTTAATATCCGAATAAACAGCTTGAGGAGGGATAATATGGATAAAACAGAGGAGCGCATGCTATCCTTAAAATGGGAAGACGGTAATCTTTTGATACTGGATCAGACTAAGCTTCCTATGGAGACGGAATATATTTTATTGGAAACTGCAGAGGATGTCTGGGAGGCAATCTTTAAGCTAAAGGTAAGAGGTGCTCCTGCCATTGGGATAGCAGCTGCTTATGGTCTTTATATATCTGTCAGAGATTTAAAGGCACAGAGCTTTGAAGAGTTTTATGAGGAGCTTAGAAATAATGCGGATTATTTAGCATCTTCCAGACCTACTGCAGTAAATCTGTTTTGGGCATTGAAACGTATGGAGAAAAGAGCCTTGAGCAGCAGAGAAAAAACCATAGGAGAAATAAAAGAGGATTTGCTTAAGGAAGCTCATAATATAAGGCAGGAAGATGAGCAAATGTGCAAAGCAATAGGTGAAAATCTTTTGACCTTGCTCAAGGATGGAATGACTGTTTTGACACATTGCAATGCGGGAGGTCTGGCTACAGCTAAATATGGCACAGCTCTGGCGCCCATTTTTCTGGCTAAGGATAAGGGCTGGAACATAAAAGTTTTTGCCGATGAAACGAGACCTCTGCTTCAAGGAGCCAGGCTCACTGCCTGGGAGCTTATGCAATATGGCATAGATGTAACCCTTATATGCGATAACATGGCTGCCCATGTTATGAGCAAAGGCTGGATTGATGCCGTTATAACAGGCTGCGACAGGGTTGCTGCCAATGGCGACGCTGCCAATAAAATCGGTACATATGGACTGGCAGTATTGGCTAAGGCTCATGGCATACCGTTTTATATAGCCGCTCCAAGCTCAACTATAGACATTGATACTTCTGATGGCGAAGGTATAGTAATAGAGGAGAGACACGAGGATGAGATATGCTGCGGCTTTGGGAGGAGAACTGCACCTGAAGGCGTAAAGGTTTATAATCCTGCTTTTGATGTAACGCCCTGTCATCTTATAANNAACTGCAATCGTAACAGAGAAAGGTATATTAACTCCCCCCTATAGCTATGCTATAAAAAAATATTGTTAAAGCGAGTATAAGGAGGATGAAAATGGCAAATGTATTGATTTATCATAATATAGCTGAACATCATTTGAAGTATTTGAAAGAAAAATTTTCGGATTATAGTTTTTATTCTTGTACAGACAAAGAAGAAATGGAAAGAAAGATTGAATCTGCAGAAGTATTCATATCATTTAAATTTACTGAAGAAATGCTGAAAAGGGCAGAACGCTTGAAATGGATTCAAGCCTTGAGTGCCGGAGTAGATAGCTTTCCGCTGGATGCGGTAAAAGAACGGGGAATAATACTGACCAATGGGAGAGGCATACATAAGATTCCTATGGCAGAGTATGCCATAGGGGTTCTGATTATGCTGACTAGGAATTTTTATTTAATGTATGAGAATCAGAGGAACAGGGTGTGGGATTCAAAAGTTCATCAGGGAGAAATAAACGGCGCCACTTTGGGCATATTGGGCTTGGGAAGCATAGGAAGTGAAATCGCCAAAAAAGCAAGTTTTTTAGGCATGCATGTTATCGGCGCAAAAGGGGATCAGGCTGTTGTTCCGTATGTGGAGAAGGTTTATTCTCAGGAAGCTATGGAAGAAGTGTTTAAGCAGAGCGATTATATAATTAATCTTTTACCCGGCACCAAAAATACCAATAAAATTATAGATAAAAAATATTTTGATCTTATGAAGGAAGGAGCTTGCTTCATAAATATGGGCAGAGGAAGCACTGTAAATGATGAGGATTTTGCAGAAGCTTTAAAAAACGGGAAGATAAGAATTGGAGTTTCAGATGTCTTCTATAAGGAGCCGTTGCCCGAATCCAGCCCTCTTTGGGATGCAGATAATTTAATAATAACTCCTCATATCTGCGGACAATCTGATAGGTATTTTGACAGAGCATTAGAAATAATTGAANNTTTTAAAGGCAAGGGCGATTATGTTAATCTAGTTAATATAGATAAAGGGTATTAATTAGATGCTTTATTCCATTGCAATAACTTTGTTCTAATTTGTTGTGCTGGCTGATAAAGGTGAGTTGCTCCATAGGAGCAATTGAGGATGCCCTGGGGCATCCTCAATTGTTATCAGCTAACACAGCTGCTATTCTATGCTTACATTATTTGATGAAAAATACTTTATCAGATAGTCCATGCCTAATCTTTCAATAGTTTCCCTTTTTTGCAAGCCTGTTTCCTTACATAAACCTTGAGCTTCATAATATTCATCCAACATAGCATCAAATTTTTCTCTGTCCATATACTCACCTTTAAAGGGGCCCACATTGAGAGGTTCTTCCATTATCCGTTCAGGCAGATAGTCATCTTTCCTCGTGAATCCTGCATGAATTGTATTAAATGCTCTTTCCAGATTTAAAATTTTTTCAGCAATATTCCACATTTCCTTATCGGTAATAGTTTTTCCTGTAAATGCTTGATACATTCTGGTAAAATGCTTGATGTCAGCAAGCGCAACCTCATACCAACCTGCATCAAAATAGCATATGCCTATTGAGTCAATAATAGCTTTATAAATTTCATACCAGGCAACCAATTTGCCTTTGCCTTTATAGGAGCCTGGAATCCCAGCTTCTTCGCAATTAAAAAGCCATTTGCCAACTTGCTCTGGTATCTGACGATTCTCGGTTTGCGGAGCACCGCTTAGATGGCCGCTGCCCCTTGTACTGGTTGCTATGGCGAGAGACCAAGCTTTATGTGAATGAACGCCTTGTTCATTGATTCCTACACCTTTAATTTGCATAGCATACTTTTCGCTGCCTCTCCCAATTATCCTTGAGGCATTGCTGACACCTTCCGATAATAAATCACCGAAATCTTTTCTAAATGCCATTTGCTCTACAAGTGTGATCAAATCCGTTGAATTTCCCCATTTCAGCTTAAGGCCAAAAGTATCCTCCTCGTTTATTATTCCCTCTTCAAAGCACTCAATTGCCCAGGCCACTGATGCCGAAACGCCGTCTACATCCATGCCGTATTTGTTGCATAAAGAGTGAATCTTCAGCACCTCAAAGGGATCATCAATATCCCAGTTGGAGGCAAAGCCTCTCACTGAATTTGCATGCATACCTTCGCAGGACAGTACTTCTCCGTCTCTTTCCATTTCGTAATAGTGCAGGCAGGCAAGGGGGCAGTTATAGCAGCGGGTTCTTTTCTTCTCATATGGCTTATAGGCTTCTTCAGAAACCTTTTTTGCTTTATCAGGATCCCAGTATTCTTCCTGAAGATTCCTGACCGAAGTAGGCACTTTGCCGCTCCAGCCGCCTACGCCTGCCATGCCGTGGGTCCCGCCTTTTCTCAATGACGCTGAAGCCGGAGATGAGAGTAAAATATGGCTGTAGCTTTTTACTAAATCATTAAAGAGAGCTTTGTCATGCATCTTTAAATCCTTATCGCCTTTAACGGCTATTGCCTTGAGCATTTTGCAGCCTAATATGGCACCGCTTCCGCCCCAGGCAAGTGCATGAGCTTTATCTATCATGACGCATGCTACTTTTGACAGGTTTTCACCTGCCGGACCGATTGATATAGCTCTGATTCCATCATCTTTCAATTCTTCTTTTATGGCATCTTCCGTATCCCAGGTTGTCATGCCCCATAGATGTGAAGCATCTCTAAGCTCAACATTTCCGTTGTTTATAAAAAGGTATTTTGGCGTTGAAGCTTTTCCCTCTATTATTATGGCATCAATGCCGGCTTTTTTTAGTTCCGGACCCCAATTCCCTCCGCCGCTGGAATAGGATATACCTCCGCTTAGTGCGTTCTTTGTCACCAATGCAATCCTTGATGAGCCCGGCAAAGAAGTTCCGGTAAAACAACCTGTAGCTATTATAACTTTGTTTTCTTCAGAAAGAGGCTCGGCATCTTTAGAGACTTCATTTAAAAGTACCCAGTCTCCATAACCCCTGCCTCCAAGGAATCTGTAGAAATCTTCCGTTGTAAAAAAATTTATGCTTCCAAGGCTNNTATCCATTTTATCACCTCACGAGTTTAATTGTAGCTGCAATATTTATAAAACGGGTATGAATTAATTATTAATGAACTGTACATAATATTCTATATTAATATTACACAAAATTTCGACATTTATCAACAATGTTTTCATAGTTTTTATACAGAGGAATTCATTGCTATTGTCAAGAATATATCAAAAGTAACAGAATACATCATATAATAACATTTAAAGGAGGAGTTTTGTTATGGCTTATAATCCAGAACAGCCGGTTTTTGAAACAGAAGTCAAATCATCGATTAAACTTCTATATGGTGTAGAAGACAGGCCTAAGACTTGGTGGGAAACCCTATTCTATGCCTGGCAGGTAACCCTGGTTGACTTTACCCCATTTATTTGGGCGGGTGCATTTGTCTCCTTGGCAGGGCTGCCGGATACAGTAATACCGACAATGATCAGTGCTTGTTTCCTTGCAATGGGTATAGGCACAATAATCCAGACAACCATAGGAAATAGGCTTCCTATTGTACAAGGACCTTCATCTTCAGTATTGACAGCTATGGGCGGAGTAACCGCTATATATGGCTTTCCTGCAATGTGGGGCGCAGTGCTGGTAGGCGGTTTGCTTGAAACGATTATTGGTGCATCAAAGATTTTAGGCAAGATTCGTAATTTCATTCCCCCTGTGGTGACAGGTTCTGTTGTAACAGCTATAGGCTTTGTAGCCGCCAAAATATCCATTACTTGGATATTTAGTTCAACTAAACCTTTGCATTTATTATTAGCCTTAATAGCATTTTTGCTTGCCTTAATATTGAAGTACAAAGGAAAAGGCGTTTGGTCTCAAGGCTTCATACTTATTTCCGTAGTGGCAGTGGGGGTTGTATTGTCCACTATATTAGGCCAATATGATTGGGCTAAAGTAGCCGCAGCGCCCTGGTTTGCTTTCCCTAGATTATTCCCATTTAAAGGATTCGACGGAACCAGCAATGCATTTGTACTAATACCAATTGCAATAATTGGAGGATTTACGGGATATATAGGTTCCATGTTTGAGTCATTAGGAGATTACGCAGCCACTTGTGCTGTATCCGGGGAAACTTATAGAGTTAAGCATATAAACAAGGGCATATTAGCAGAAGGATTAGGATGCATATCCAGTGGTTTCTTAGGGGCTTTGCCTGTTACCTCTTATACTCAGAACATCGGTATCATAGCAGCTACAGGTATTGCAAGCAGATTTATNNTCTATGGACTTTCACCGAAGCTCGCTATGGCGTTGGCATGCATTCCAAGGTCCGTTGTAGGCGGAGTATTTGCAATAAGTGCCAGCTTAATAATGTTCTCAGGCTTGGAAGTTATATTCTCAGAGACTCAGAGCTTTGAAAATAACTTAATAGCAGGAACAACTATCGGTGCTGCTGTAATGGTTCCTTTCTTTGCTTCTACTACCGGTGCAAAATGGGTAAGNNGTATATGAACAACAATGTTTTCATAGCAGTTACAGTGGGTATAGTGATGAATTTATTGGTAAATTATGTCCTTAAGCCAAAAGATGGGCAGCCATTAAAAGAATAAACCAATGAAAAAATGCTGCAGCTTAGAGCCTGCAGCGTTTTTTACTAAAATGATAAAAAGTATAAAATATGGTGAATCTGTTATATTAAATGTATCTAAATAATATTTACCTTTGGTCCAATGTTGATTTTTCGAGTCCGGTTATTTATACTATAAGTAGGAAACTATTTTACCTGAGATGTTGGTTGGATGTTTAACCTTAACCTACAATTAGTATACGGGAGTCTGTGTATCCATATGAAAATCGAGCCTTCGTCTTGTTGGTGGATTGAAGTATGAATTAAGACACCCACCTGCGTGAGTGCAGGTGTAAGGTTAAATCTAACGGCATTTTGGGGCATGGATCAGCAGGCATTTGCCTGCTGATTTTGTTTTTTTGTAGCAAAGCCTTTTCCTTCTGAATACTATGATATGGAGATATATTAAGGAGGGAAGAACATGAAAAAATATGACATAAATATTATGCCGCCTATGGGTCCTGGTTTTAGGTTGGCTCGTGCTTATGTGCCATTTCAAGTATTTGGTAAAATATTCGAGCCTCAAAAAGCACTGATGAAAGGAACGATCTTTCCGGAACTTTACGACCCTTACCCAAAGAAAAAGAGATCCGAAGAAGATTAATAATGGAGGTGTGTCTTATGAAAATAAATAAGGAAAGTCTGGATCTTTTAAAAGAAATAATGGCTCTTGAATTTTCTATGATCGATCTAAATCTGTATCTGGATACTCACCCAAGAGACGAAAAACCGCTTATGATTTTTGAGCAATATAGCTGCAGATTAAAAGACATGAAGGAAAGATACGAAAATGAGTACGGTCCTCTGACTCCCGATAGAGCAGGAAACAGACAGTGGAGATGGATTGAAGAACCATGGCCCTGGCAAATCGACTATGAGATGGGGGGAAAATAATATATGTGGATATATGAAAAAAAGCTCCAGTATCCGGCTTGGGTTGAAAGCTGTGATCTAAGAATTGCAAAGCTATTATTTGCTCAATATGGAGGGCCTGATAGTGAATTATCCGCAGGCTTAAGATATTTGAGTCAAAGATATAATATGCCAATACCTGAAGCAAAGGCAGTTCTTACAGATATTGGCACTGAAGAATTGGCCCACTGGGAGATAATTGCGACTTTGATATATAAAATTATAGAAAGAGCAACTCTAAAGCAGCTGGAGGAAGCAAGCCTGGGAGCTCATTATGTTCAGCACGGCAGGGACCTTTATCCCCATGATGCATCCGGCGTACCATGGACGGCAGCATACATTCAGGCTATTGAAGACCCTATAGCAAATCTGCATGAAGACATGGCAGCAGAAGAAAAAGCCAGAACCACATATGAGCATCTGATCCAATCCACCAATGATAGGGGTGTGATTGAGACCTTAAGCTTTTTAAGAGAGAGAGAAGTCGTTCATTTCCAGAGGTTTGGTGAGACTTTGCGTCTGGTTCAGGAACATTTGGATAGAAAGATGTACTATTAATAAATCCGGCTGAGAAGCCGGATTTATTAATAGTCTGTTACATGAATGCCTATCTTGTTAGCATTTGCATTGATTACTTGATTCCAGAAGTTCATCTAATATTGTTTCGCAATCTACTATGATAGAGCAGATGCAATCCATATCTACAAATTTGAATTTATCATGATAACGGAATACTGCTAAATCACCTATTACCGCTACCAGGCATGCATCTTCCAAAATGCAGTCTTCACAAGTATTTTTTAGTATGGCAGTTACCCTATTCTCATCATCTTTTGCCAATAAGCAGAGAAGCTCTCTTATGCTATCAGGAAAATTCTTTACTCTGAACTCTTTGCATTCTCTTCTGTCGTAATCCTTACATTCTTTTTTGCAGCAGTCTTTACCCATATGCGCTTCACCTCCCAATTGTAGGTGCCCTTCACCTGCTGATTCAGGTGTTGTTCACCTCTAATACCATAATATTTTTTCAGACCTAAAGTGTTACAAGTCTTTTTATAAATTTTGGACTTATTAATAATTATCTATTTTAAATATAGGGGGTTTAAGAAATGAAATTGGGCTTAGTTTTTTCCGGAGGTGGAATCAGAGGGCTTTCTCACATAGGAGCCTTAACTTGTTTGACGGAATATGGATTAAAACCGAAGATGGTTTCAGGCTGCAGTGCAGGAAGCATCATTGCCGGGTTATATGCAGCAGGAATAGCTCCAAAAGATATGGAAATNNATATTTCGCAGATCATTGATATAGATTATAAGGGGATATTTAAAGCCATAGGGAATTTTATTGCAAATAAAAATGCAGAAGGAACGTTAAGCGGCTTTATTAAAGGCGATAGGATTGAAAAAACAATAGATAAAATTTTGAATGGTAAAAAGATGCATGAAGCAGATATATTTCTTGCTATACCAGCTGTGGATATCAATAGAGGCAGGACTGTAATGTTTGTCAGCCGGAAGGTGCCCCAAGAGAATGAGAAGGCATTATATATCGATGGGATCAAAATATCGGAGGCCATAAGAGCAAGCATATCAATACCTGTGATATTCTGCCCAAAAAAAATCGGGGATTATTCTCTTGAATTGGTGGATGGAGGATTAGAGGATAATCTGCCCTTTGAAATAATCATGAGCATGGGCGCTGATAAAATATTATGCTATGATCTGGGATATAACGGGCAATTAAAGAAGGGCATAGACAATATTTTTGAGATAGCATCCCAATCTCTAAGTATTTTTAGTTATACAATCACATCATTGAAAAAAGAGAAGTATGGGATTGATGATTTGAGCAGCTTCAGAAAAAGGAATTTGAGGCATGTCAGAAATAAAAAGGAAATACTGATTCTAAATCCCGGTATATATGATGTTTCAATATTGGAGACAAAAAGAGCTCCTGAGATGATAGAAAGGGGATATGAGTTTACAAAAAAATATGCTAATGATATATTGGAATTCATATACGGGTGATACGGGCAGGCTGGCATGAACGCCAAAGCGAATTAATAGATTGACTCAGTTTTTTAAAAACATTATAATTAGAGCAATAGAATATCATTTTTGGTGCCTTAGGCATATATTGAATGCATGAGGTTAAAAGGGAAAGCAGTTAAAACCTGCTGCAGCCCCCGCTACTGTATATGGGATGAAATCCGACTATGCCATTGGGGAACCGAGAAGGCAGGAGAGTAAGATGAACCATGAGCCAGGAAACCTGCCAATTATCGTTTCAACCTTCGGAGGGAGGGGATGATCATCTTTTCATATTCCCACACTGCAGGTGTGGTTTTTTATTTTGATTTAAGGAGAAAGGTTTGAATGAAGGATTTGAATGAAATACTGGAAGGCATAGAAGGAAGCTATGAGCATGCCAAAATTAAAGCAAAAGAAAGATTGGACAATCTGGCGAAACCTTTAGGAAGCTTAGGGCAATTAGAAGAAATCGCAATAAGGCTTTCAGGCATAACAGGCAAGATCAGCAATCCTATGACCAATAAGCAACTTATAATAATGTCGGCAGATAATGGTGTAGTAGAAGAAGGAGTGAGCAGCTGCCCTCAGAATATAACGGCAATTCAAACGATCAATTTCATAAGAGGGGTTACAGGTGTGGGGGTATTGGCGAAGCATGCAGGAGCCAAGCTCAAGGTTGTTGATATAGGAATCAATGCAGATATTGATTATCCCGGCTTATATAAAAGAAAAATCAGGAAAAGCACATGGAATATGGCCAAAGGCCCTGCCATGACGAGAGAAGAGGGCTTAAAGGCTATAGAGACAGGCATAAATATGGTTGAAGAAGCCTTCCGGGAAGGGGCGCAGGTTTTAGGCACCGGTGAGATGGGGATAGGCAACACGAGCACCTCAAGCGCTATTATAATGGCTTTTACAGGATGCGATGCGGATGAGGTTGTAGGCAAAGGTTCCGGTCTCACGGGAGAAGGTTTTGAAAATAAAAAGAAAATTATAACCCAGGCATTAAAAATCAATAATCCGGACAAAAATGACCCCATAGATGTGCTGTCAAAGGTCGGAGGATTTGATATAGGCGGTATGGCAGGCTGTTTTATTGGGGCTGCATATTATAGATTGCCTGTTTTGATTGATGGCTTGATATCTGCGGCAGCCGCGTTATTGGCATATGAGCTGAATCCTATGACCGCGGATTATATGTTCACTTCTCATTGTTCAGCAGAGCCCGGATATAAGACAATAATAGACATATTAGGATTAAAGCCTATGCTTAATCTGGATATGCGGCTGGGTGAGGGAAGCGGCTGCGCCATAGCTTTCAATATTTTGGAGGCGGCTGATGAAGTGATCACAAACATGGCAACTTTTGAAGAGGCCTCAATAAAAAATGATTATTTAATCGATATAAGGTAGGGATATTTGTGGGCAAATGTATTTTGGTTACAGGCGGAGCAAGAAGCGGGAAGAGCAGTTTTTCAGAGAATATGGCAAAAAGCTATGGAGAAAAGGTGATATACATAGCCACTGCCGTAGCCTTTGACAGTGAAATGGAAGACAGGATAAAAAAGCATAAGGAATCCAGATCTAAGGAATGGCGTACCATAGAAGCCTTTAAAGATATTGATGGGATAATACATAAACATGGGGAAGAATATGATTGTTTCTTGCTGGATTGCATCACGGTCATGGTAACCAATCAGATGCTGGAATATTTTAATTATGATATGGAATATGTAAAGATAGAAGATTATAACAGGGCCGAAGAGAGTATAAAAGTTCAGATCGGCAATATGCTGGAGGCCATATCAAAGTCGCCTGCAGATACAATACTTGTCTCAAATGAGGTGGGCTGGGGAATTGTACCGGAAAATCCTGTAGCCAGAGCATTTAGGGATATTTCAGGAAGAATAAATCAGATTATTGGTCAAAAGGCTGATGAGGTATATCTGACAGTATCGGGCATACCCATTAGGATAAAGTGATGCCATGAGAAGTTTAGTTTTAATGATTCAATTTTTTACACGGATACCGATAAAGATTAACATTAATGCAAAGGATGAGGATTTTTCAAATGGTATACTTTATATGCCTTTTGTAGGGCTTATTGTAGGCTTATTCAATTATGGAATTTATACTTTGGCGAACTCCTTCAGCAATGAAGTATTGGGGATTATATTCTGGTTGATTTCAAATATTTTCATAACCGGAGCTATTCATATAGACGGTCTTGCCGATTCCTGCGACGGTTTGTTTTCTGCGAGGAGCAAGGAAAGAATATTGGAAATAATGAAAGACAGCAGAGTCGGCACCAATGGAGTGATCGGAATAATACTGGATTTTCTATTGAGGTTCGGCATGCTCTACACGCTTTCCCATGGCGCGAAAGCATCCGCTGTTATACTGGCGCCTGTTGCAGCAAAAACCTTTGTTCTTCTATTGTTTGGCATATCAAAATACGCAAGGCCTGATGGTGGCATGGGAGGGCTTTTTTATTCTCATATGTCTTTAAAGCGGCTTATTGCAGGCATACTTTCGGGGACTTTAATAATTTTATTTATTGGTTCATGGAAAATGCTTGCTGTATTAATACCGAGCCTTATCCTTNNGGAGATACATTGGGTGCAGCAAGCGAGGTGTCTGAAATAAGCTTTATGGCTTCTTTATATTTATTGGAAAGGTTAATATATTCATGGTAACTTTATATTTGATAAGGCATGGTCAAACAGAGCTAAATAAGGCAGGGGTATTCTTAGGCAGCCGGGATGAGGCTTTGAACAGCCTGGGGATGGAGCAGTCAAAAGCCTTAAGAGAGATTATGAAGACCAAGGAACTGGATTGCATTATCACAAGCCCTTTAAAAAGATGCTATGATACTGCAGCCGTTATTGCTTCCGGAAGAAGCTTGAGCATCAATATTGCAGAGAGATTCAAAGAGATGGATTTTGGCTTATGGGAAGGGATGCATCATAGAGATATAAGCCTGCAATATCCCGAAGAATGGTCTATAGGCGTGAACAGCTGGAAGGATATGCATCCTGCAAAAGGAGAAAGCTTTAGAGATTTTTATGCAAGAGTTTCTGAAGCTGCCCAAGAGCTTTTAGAAATGCAAAAAGGGAAAAAAGTTGCCTTGATAAGTCATGACGGCCCCATGAAGGTCATAGCATCCTTTTTGCTCAATTTAGGTATGGATGGATTTTGGAATTTTCATTTTGAACACGGTAAGTACAGCCAGCTCGAAATAGAAGAAGGCCATTGTACGATAAGAAAAATTAATTCTGTTGAATAGGGAGGATACGATGGAAAATAAATCTATTATGATACAGGGCACCGGCTCAT
>DPSW01000472.1:13058-13279 GCA_003527145.1 Clostridiaceae bacterium
CTTTTAAATCTCAAAACATGTCTTCAAACTTTTATATCACCAAGGACGGTCTGGAAATGGCCGTTGCTCAGGCTATGCAAGCGGAAGCATGCAAAAAAGAGCCTTCTGTGGATATGAACCCAATCTTACTTAAGCCTCTAACAGATAGGGGGTCTCAGGTCGTAATATCGGGCAAAGCATTTAGAAGAATGAACGCAGAAGAATATTTCTCTTTTAAGCCC
>DPSW01000472.1:13293-14682 GCA_003527145.1 Clostridiaceae bacterium
GGCGGAAATCAACTTGAAGCGGGAGGATTTTGTAAATATGGGCATGGCTAAGATCGCCAAGGCTCCGGTTGTGCTGGTGGGAGATATAGACAGGGGCGGAGTTTTCGCATCACTGGCAGGTACGATGCTGCTCCTTGATGAAGATGAGAAGAGAAGGGTCAAAGGAGTTATAATAAATAAATTCAGAGGAAGCTATGAACTGCTGAAGCCAGGTCTGAGAATGCTTGAAGATATAATAAACGTACCGGTTCTCGGTTCTGTTCCCTATTTTGTACATAGCTTTCCTGAAGAAGACAGTTTATGTGACAATTTAAGAGATAAGGGCCATGACAGTACGGATAAAAAAGATCAATTTGATATACTGGCTGATATTGTGAGGGAGAACTTAGATATGGCAAAGGTATATAAAATACTGGAGGAAGGAACTAATGATCAGTATATGGATTGCTAATTTAGCCGACTTAGCTTTTGGAGACCCATACGGCTTTCCTCACCCTGTTNNTATAGGCTTATATATATCGGCTTTTGAGAAAATAGCAAGGAGGATCTGCAAAGATGATAAGTCATTAAAGCTTGCAGGGATCTTGCTGACTATATCTACAGTATTTTTCAGCTATATGACTGTCTGGATATTGCTAAGAGCAGCTAATTATATAGGAGAAGGTTTAGAGCTTTTTATAAATACTTTTATATTGTATACATGTCTGGCAGGAAGATGCCTGGCAAAAGAAGCCTCAAAGATAATAACCAGCCTCAAAGGCAATGATATATATGGAAGCAGGAGGCTTCTTTCATACATCGTTGGCAGAGATACGGCTCATATGGATGAAAATGATATTTCCAGGGCTGTAATAGAGACCGTATCAGAAAATACAAGTGATGGAATAATTGCACCGCTTTTTTANNGGTGCACCTCTTTCAATGGCTTATAAAGCGATAAATACAATGGACTCCATGGTAGGCTATAAGAATGAAAAATATGAATTCTTTGGCTGGGCATCCGCAAGGCTGGATGATATAGCGAATTTTATACCTTCTAGGCTCACTTCCATATTCATGATATGTGGGGCCTTTGTATTGGGACTGGATTGTAAAAACTCGTACAGAATAGTGCTCAGAGACGGCAGCAATCATTTAAGTCCCAATAGCGGATATCCGGNNCATTAATTTATACTTTGGGAAAATTGTAGCTAAACCAAGCATTGGAGACAAGCTTAAGGATATCGATCGTGAGGATATAGAAAAGATGATCTTCTTGATGTATGCTGCCTGGATAATTTCACTGATGATTTTTTCAATTTTGAATAGTTATTTTACTGGAATAATTTTAAATTAGCCTTGCTCCTGCGGAGCGATTCACCTTAGTGGTCCTGACTGATAAAAGAGTGC
>DPSW01000472.1:14715-17700 GCA_003527145.1 Clostridiaceae bacterium
TAGCACAACAGAGATTTACAAACTGCTAATAAAGGGGATTTTACGATGAATTTTCATGGAGGGAATATATATAACTATAAAAGCATCCTATATGACTTTAGTGCTAATATCAATCCTCTCGGGGTGCCTAAAAGCTTTAAGGAAGCCCTGATGGATAACATACATAGTTTTACCCGCTATCCTGATATTCGCTACACTGATTTAAAGGATAATATAAGGCGCTATACAGATGTGCCTAAGAGTGTAAACATTCTTGTAGGAAATGGCGCGGCAGAGATCATATATTCTATTTTGGGAGCCCTTGATGTGCGCAAGCTATTTACAATAGGTCCNNCATATGATGAAGATTTTTCAAAACTAGATATTGACTCTTTTATAGATAGTGTTGAAAAAAACACGGCAGCCCTCTTGTGCAATCCCAATAATCCTACCGGTTTTTTAATTGACAGGCTTAAGCTGGAGCAAATTGCTTCAAAGCTTGAAGAAAAGCAATGTATTCTAATTATTGATGAAGCATTTATCGAGTTCACGGATGATTATCCCAATAGCTCTTTTGTTCCAAAGCTTTTGGACTTCTCCAACACTATTGTTATAAGAGCTGCGACAAAGTTTTTTGGCATGCCTGGAATTAGATTGGGCTACGCACTGACCTGCAATGATGGAGCTTATAAGAGAATCAATGATTCACAGCATCCGTGGAATGTAAATACCGGAGCTGTAATAGCTGCGAGTTGTATATTTAGTGATAAAGAATATATTATAAATTCTCATGCATGGATAAAATCCGAGAGAGACTTTCTTTACAAGGGCTTATCTGCTTTTGAATGTATAGAAACATATCCCTCAAAAGCAAATTTCCATTTGTTAAGAATATCTGATGAGGAGCTTGATGCATATAAGTTGAGTGAAGCGCTGGCATGCCATGGTATACTTATCAGGACGCCAGACGGCTTTTCTTTTCTCACCAACAAGTATTTCAGATTGGCTGTTTTGGATAGATCGGCAAATACTGCCTTGCTTTCGACATTGAGGGGAATTTTACCAAGATAGATAGGGAACTGGGAACATAGTATGCCGGGGGCGGCGTACCCTACTTTTTATTCCTAATTCTTTACTCTTAACTACTAATCCATTCTCTTCAGTGGCTTACGCTTCCTTAAGGTTAATGCCACTGCCAGAGAAATCAAGGATACAGCGGAGATCACTCTATAAAGGGAGAATATGCTGAAGGAATCTATTATGATACCTCCTGCCAGNNAGCCGAATATCAATGCGGACATCAAGGATATACTGAAGGACCTCGCTCCTACAGGGACCAGACCGCATAAATAGTCTAAGCCTCCTGCCATGAATAATGGAAAAGTAAGTCCCTGCAAGAACTGAATCATTATTATTATGCCGGTATTTTTCCAAAGAGTGCATAAGAAAAAACGAATTGAGAATAATGCCAGAGACAGTAAATATGTATTCAATGAGCCGATTCGGGCAATCAATTTATTTATTACAAAAAAAATAGGAACTTCCGTTATTGCTACTATAAACCAGAGCAGCCCCAGATTCTGTGTGCTTCCTCCTGTTTCTTGAAGAAGCACTCCTATGTAGCTGTTATTGGCTCCGTAAGAAATACTTCCGATTGTAACGGAAAGAAGGAATACCATAAAACCGGTGTTTTTCAGCACTTCTAAAGGTTTTATTTTGCTTTTTTCCTGTTGGGTATTTTCTTCGTGGAAATTCAATTTCGATAGGAAAAGCAATATAAACAGGCTGAATAATGAATATAAATAAAATATTATATCAATGGAGGTTCTGGCAATAACCATGCCTAAAAAGAATGAAGAGAATGCATAGCCTGCAGAGCCCATCAATCTTATTTTCCCATATTTTATATTGCTGTAGTTATGGGCTATCTTATAGCACAAAGAGTCCATCAATGGAAGCAAGCCACTTTGAAAAATAACGAAAAGCACAATGGACAACATGATTCCATAGAATTCATGCGCCAGAGTAAATAAAATTACAGCCAAAGCGCTTATGATCGCTGATATGTAAGCAGCCTTTTTTATGCTTATGTATTTATCCGTTAAATAACCCCATAAGGGTTGAAATAAAATATTTATCGCTGAGTTGAGGGCAAGTACAATGCCTATTTGTATATAGGAAAGACGGCGGTCTTGCAAATAAAGCAGTAAAAATGGGGTATAGCAGGCGAATACCCAATATACCGAAAAAAATAAGAATGACAAATTTCTATTAAGCTTTTTTTCTTCCATAGCATATCACCTCTTGAACGAGACTTCATTCAGTGGCCAAGTCCAGAAATAATTATAACAGATGGCAGTGAAATATAAAATAGGGAGATTATATAATAACTGCGTAAAAAGTATAGCACAAATATTATATTATGATATAATATATAAGGTAAAAACATAAATTTTAGCTTTTTAGGGGGTAAAAATCTTGAACAGGCTATGTGCTTCTATGGATGCAGAGGAAATCCAGTGCAGCAAAATACATTATAACCTGCCGATCAAACAGCTCATCGGCATTGCAGTTGAAAAAGAAGACGGTTATATAGCAAAAAACGGTGCTTTATGCATTAATACAGGCAAATATACAGGGAGGTCACCTAATGATAGATTTATTGTCGACAGCCCATCTGTACACCATCACATAAACTGGAATAAGGCTAATATGCCCATGACTATGGATAATTTCGACAGACTTTGCTCTAAGGTTTTAGATTATATTAAGGAAAAAGAAATATATGTTTTTGATGGGTTTGCTGGAGCAGACAAGGATTACCGTATGCCGGTAAGAGTGATAAATGAATTTGCATATCAGAATCTTTTCTCCCAGCAAATGTTGATAAAGGCTAAGGAAGGGGAACTCAATGATTTTAAACCGGAATTTACCATCATTGTGGCTCCTGACTTTAAAGCCGATCCAAAGGTAGACGGAACAAATTCCGAGGTATTTATTGTACTT
>DPSW01000472.1:17708-18292 GCA_003527145.1 Clostridiaceae bacterium
AAGATGGTATTAATTGGCGGAACAAAGTATTGCGGTGAAATAAAGAAATCCGTATTTACAGTGATGAACTACCTGCTGCCCTTTAAGGGTGTTTTGCCCATGCACTGCTCCGCCAATGTTGGACAGGATGGTAAAGTGACATTGTTTTTCGGTTTATCCGGAACAGGAAAAACCACATTATCTGCAGACCATGATAGAAGACTTATAGGCGATGATGAGCATGGATGGACAGATAAAGGCATATTTAATTTTGAAGGCGGATGCTATGCTAAATGTATAAACCTTTCCCAGGAGAACGAGCCCCAAATATGGAATGCTATCAGGGAAGGTGCTTTACTGGAAAATGTTGTAATAGATAATGCTACCGGAGAGCCTGACTATGATGATGACAGGCATACGGAGAATACCAGAGCTGCATTCCCTGTTGAGCACATTGATAATTCAATACTTGAAGGTATTGGCGGTATACCTAAAACCATAATATTTCTTACTGCAGATGCAACAGGGGTTTTGCCCCCGATATCCAAACTTACCAAGGAGCAGGCCATGTATCATTTCATGTCCGGTTATACCAGCAAGCTGGC
>DPSW01000472.1:18394-18544 GCA_003527145.1 Clostridiaceae bacterium
TGAAGCTTAGATATACAAGAGCTATGGTAAGAGCCGCAATGAACGGGCAATTGGATGGGGTAAACTATGCTGTTGATCCTATTTTTGGCCTTGCCATACCAAGAGAATGCCCTAATGTTCCAAATATTGTTTTAAATCCCCCTAATACAT
>DPSW01000270.1 GCA_003527145.1 Clostridiaceae bacterium
TCTGCTGCATCAACTATATTGTCATAGGTGCCTCCTGAACAACCTGCTACTATACCCTGTTCTACATATATTTCACCATCAATAACTTTGCTCATAAGATCAAGCTTTATATCAGGATTATCAAATTGTTTGATTCCTTCAGTCTGGACTTGATACATAATATCAAGGGCATTTGCTTTAAGCTCTTCTATAGTATATATATTGCTGGGATGGNNACATCATAGTATGCTATGTCCTCGGGTTCAAGCTTTGCATAATCCCCTACCCTTCCATGGATTTCATAATATTCTTTGACCTTATCATCTGTACACCAGATAGATGACCAACATGTAGTCTCTGTAGTCATTACATCAATTCCATTTCTGTAGTCAACATCCAAATTGGCAATTCCATCGCCTATAAATTCCATCACCTTGTTCTTTACATAGCCATTTTTATACACATTTCCTATAATGGTAAGCGCAACATCCTGAGGCCCAACGCCCTTTTGCGGCTTTCCCGTTAAATATATACCTATTACACCAGGTCTGCTAAGGTCATAGGTTCTGCCTACCAACTGCTTTGCCAGTTCGCCGCCGCCTTCGCCTACCGCTATTGTCCCCAAAGCCCCATATCTTGTGTGGCTATCAGAACCAAGTATCATCCTGCCGCATATGCTCATCATTTCTCTGTTATATGAGTGGATAACAGCTAAATTGGCAGGAACGTAGATGCCTCCATATTTTTGGGCAGCTGAAAGAGCAAACACATGATCGTCCTCGTTAATTGTTCCGCCTACTGCACATAGACTATTATGACAATTGGTCATAACAAGCGGAACAGGAAATTCTTCCATGCCGCTTGCTCTTGCTGTCTGAATAATGCCGACATAAGTGATATCATGAGCAGTAAGCACATCAAACTTAATTTTTAAATTGTCTTCATCACGGGAACTGTTATGGCTTTCAATTATAGAATAGGTTATTGTTCCTTTTCTTGCCTGCTCTTTAGTTACATCCTTACCGGTTTTGCTTTTAATTGCTGCTGCAGCATTTTTGTCATCAATTATAATTTCTTTTCCATGTACGAGATACACACCGGTATCATATAACTTAATCATTAACGCATCTTCCTTTCAAATTTTAATATTACATTTTTAGGGTTTTTATCTAATACACGGTAAACCATGATTAATACTTTAGTTAATCTGTTATATAAACATATCCTTCCATTATCTTCCTAGCTGTCCTTTGAGCAGCAATACCATTGAAATGAATTTCATCGTTGAGAATCTCATAATCCACAAATACATTCATAACCCCGCTTGGGTGTCCTATTCTTACAATACCCACTAAATCTTTACCTTGAAGATAGTTCTTCATTATTNNCCCCGCCAATGGCAATTGCACCTGTCAACGGAGAAGCTTTGTGTACCGCTCCGACAGACACCACCCGGATGCATATGTCCATATCTTCTTTTTTTACAGTTTTACCTCCGATATCCGTATAATCCATAGGAGGTCCTATTATGACAAGCTTTGGCGAGCCCGGTGTGCTTGCTGCAGCATCCTGCCATTTATCCACGAGACCAATCTTTTCAGCAGCCTTACCTCTGATGCACTCTACAGTATCCAAAAAATTTTTATTACTATTGAGCTTCGCAGGCAGTTCATCACCCTTTATGCCTATATCAGTGCTGTCAACAAAGACGAAAACATTAGATATGTCTATTATTGATACTGATATATATCCCAAGCCTTCTACATGAATCTCATCCGTCACATTTCCTGTGGGAAACAGCTTGCCTGTTTTGGCTCCTGCAGGGTTTAGAAAGTTAACTTTAAGCTCTGCTCCTGTACCATCGATGCCTGCTATAACACAGTCTCCATTTTCTTCTACAATCCCGTTCCTCGCAGGAACAAACTCTTCGATTACCGTGTTAGTATTAAGATTCAACATTCGCACCCTGGTAACAGGATCCTGGGCCTGTACCAGTCCCTTGGATATTGCAAAAGGTCCCACCGCAGAAGTCATGTTGCCGCAGTTTGCAGAATAATCAACTATGGGCTTGCCTACTACTACCTGAGCAACAAGATATTCTACATCCACATCAGCCTTCTCGCTGGGAGAAACAACGAGAATTTTATTGTTTGAGGAAACAGTACCGCCCAATCCGTCAATCTGTTTTGGATCAGGTCCCCCCATAACTTTTAAAAAAATATTGTCCCATAGTTCTTTATTCACAGGCAAATCTTTTCTCTGAAATATGACACCTTTGCTTGTGCCGCCTCTCATATAGACACATGGAATTTTCACCCGTCCTCCCCCTTTCAGGATACTACTACAGCTAAACGGTTCTATAAAAAGCTGCTCCTCGCATAAGCATGCGTGCTGTCCTATATCCTATAGACCAGTTTATATTTACGTTTCCGTCCTGGCCGATTTCATATTCTACACCTGCCGGCATAATGCCGCCCGGATGCCCTATTAAAAGCTTCTCGGCATCAAAACTCTTCCTTACAAGTTGATTGACAATGGTTCCCTCAATTATTGCAGCAGATGCAGTACACATGGCACCTGTTAATGCATAATTTTTATGAGCTTTCTGCATAGACATCATCCTGCACAGGATATCATAGCTTTCAGTATCAATCTTTTTCCCATTCGCCGTCACATAGGATTTTGGAGCTGAAGCCATCGCCAGCTTTGGAACAGTAGGAGATTTTTCACTGGAATCCTTATAATCAGCAATGAAGCCTAAATTAACTGCTGCAACTCCTCTTATTTTTTCAAGCAAAGGCATCAGTTTTGGATTCCTATCTATTTCATTCGGCAGTTCATCGCCCCTCATTCCAATATCTGCAGCTCTTATAAAAGCAAAAGGGTTTGAAGAATCCACATAAGAGACTTCTATTGAACCATAGTCAGGAATATCAATAATATCAACTGCATTACCAGTGGGTAAAAGCCGACCGGTTACAGAACCTGAAGGATTTTTAAAAGCCATCTTTATGCAGGCAGAATAACCGGGAACGCCTGCAATTTCAAAATCTCCTTCGTATAGTACTTTGTTGTCCTTAGTAGGGACATAGGCATGAATTATTTTATCGGTGTTTACATTATGTATCCTTACGAGTGTTAAGGGATCTGTCGCCTTTACCAATCCGGATTCAATGGCATAGGGTCCAACTGCTGAGCAAATGTTTCCGCAGTTGCCTTTAAAGGAAACAATAGGTTTATCCACAGAGACCTGAGCGAATAAATAGTCCACATCATGGCTGTCCATATCTGACTTAGAAACAATAGCTGCCTTGCTTGCTGTTGCAATGGTACCACCTAAGCCATCTACCTGCTGATTGTCCGGACTTCCCATGAGAGACAAAAGCATATGCGGCCATAAGCTCTTGTCTTCCGGAAGATCTGATTCCAGAAAGAACAATCCTTTGCTTGTGCCACCTCTGAATTGAATGCATTGTACTTCTTTAAACATCTTACACCTCTTATAGGGAAGGTATTTTTTCAGCTTTGTCAATTGCTAAAATTTCATCTGTAATGCGGCATGCGTCTTCGGGGTATAAATCCCGAATCAGGGCTATTGCCTTAGATTTTACTTGCTCATTGGTAAGGGGATTATTTACACTTCCTGATGCATCAATTACCTCTTTTATCAATACTCTTCCATCTTTGCATTTGACTCTTAGCCCACAACCCCAGTGTCCAGGGTATTGGCCGGTATATTTATCCTCAGGCACTACTTTTACTCTGCTCAGTAAATCCTTTACCTCAGGTTTACCAATGTTATCCTGCTTAAACTCATTTAGTGTCACCTCTCCAAATATAAAAGCACAGGCAACAGTAAATGGAGATGAAAATTTTGCATCAATGGGCTCCTTAGGATTTATACTGCCTTCGCTAACACCGCACTGCTTATAACCCACTAAATATGTAGCAACTTCTATGCTTTCAATATTGTCCTTGTCAACCTCGTACTCTTTTTTTATTGCTAAGGCGGCATCAATAGCACAATGGGTGCTTCTACAGCATGGATAAGGCTTATTATCCATATACATGAGTTCATACTTTTTACCCAAATCTTTAGAAACCATGCTTAAATCGTATTCTTCAGAAGTCGCGGGAAACAATCCTCCATCTTTTGCATCCAGTATATGCTCAGGTCCTGTCAGACCTGACTTTGCCAGCAATGCAGCTTCTGTACCGCTCACTGCGGCTCTTGCAGGATGCAGGATTTTGCAATTTGCACCATCAGCCAAAAATGCCCATAAACCAAAGGATTGTGTCCCTGCCATTCCTAAAGCAGAAATGGTTTTTTCCTCATCCAGCTTAAGAAGCTTTGCAGCAGCTGCTGCAGCTCCAAAGGTTCCTGCTGTAGCAGTAACATGCCATCCTTTGTTGCGATGACTGGAAACACCAAATCCCATGCCTATTCTTGACATGGTTTCATAACCGCAGATGACTGCTTCCAGAAGCTCTTTCCCACTGCATCCCAAGTATTCAGCAAGGGTCCAAGCAGCAGGCACTACTACAGTTCCTATATGTGTTTTTGAATTTGTATGTACATCATCCAATTCCAGTAAATGACCCATCATTGCATTAAGGAAAATTCCGGTAAGCAGACCTGCCTTTCTGTTTTGCCCCCAGCAGGTCACAGCCTGACTTTCTCCCCCAATATAATAATAAGTGTTTGCAATATTTTTTATGAGTTCATTATTAGCTGCTCCCAGAGCAGCTCCTATAGAGTCGAGTATACAAAGCTTAGCAGCCCCCGGTACCGTTTTGGGTATATTATCCAGGTCCAGATGATTAATAAACTTTGCCAGCTTTCTCAATTCGCTCATGTTTAACTCCCTCCAATATTACAAATTTTCTTACTTTTCACTGCTTTAATTATATAATCGTCAAACAATATATACCAATGCCTATATTTCTATATCCCATATAGCTTTTTTCTATATGCTATTCAAAAGAAAAAACCATGTTTTTGCAACATGGTTTTTTCTATGTATATGTATATGTTATTTGTATAAACCGGGTATTATTTCATTACATATTCTGATAAGCTCAACAGCTGCCTTAGAAAGCGGAATATCTTTTGAATAGCATACTACTAACTCCCAATATGGATCGAATTCATCTTCAATGAAATAGTATTTTGGTAAATAATCCTGACTGAAAACGGAGCAATAGCTATGAGGAACAAGAGTAAATCCTAAATTTTCACTTACAAGGCGTGTAGCAGTGTGTATGCTTTTTGTTATGTATTTGATTTTGGGTTTAATGTTTGCCTTTGAAAGTACGGCATTTGCTACCTGCCTTGTACGCTGCTCAGGATGTGTAAGAATATATTTTTTATTGCTTGTAAGACCTATATCCATATATCGATAACCGCTTTGATCTTTTACATAGCTTTTCTTATTAATTGGGTCATCCGGAGGCACTGCAAGGAGAAAGCGCTCTTTTGTAATTACCTTATAGTCAATAGCATTTGTAACCAATGGAGTATGAAGTATCGCCAAGTCTACTGAGCCTTTAATTATTTCATTCTCAATATCCAAAGATACGCCTTCCACAATTGAAATCTCAATATCAGGATATAAGGCAGAAAAAGCTGACAAAATTTTTGGAAGTGCAAAAGAGCCCAAATAAGTAGTTGTCCCTATAGTCAGTTTTCCAACCTTCATGTCATTGAGATAGGAAAATTTAGTGTCCAAATCCTTACAAATTCGAAGAATGCTATTAGCACTTTCCATGTAGTATTCGCCTGCTGTAGTAAGCTTTAAACCTTCTTGAGTCCGCTTAAACAACTCAACACCCAAATCTCTTTCTATTTTCTGAATACATCGGCTTAAAGAGGGTTGGGCAATAAAAAGCTTTTCTGCTGCTTTCGATATATTCCCCATTTCTGCTACTGTTTTTATATAAACCAGTTCTCTTATTGTCATAGCAAATCTCCCTCACACTTATTTATGCTCTGATATGTAATTGAAACATTTATCAAAATAGTGTAATATTATTGCATGATTTCAGATTTTTTCAATCTTCTACTATTAGTTTAAGATTTATTACGGTTTAAGTCAACACCAGAGGTTTATATCAGCAACATAGTTTAACGGCTATCGTTTTAAGTCATAAAGAGGTGTATATAATAAATGTCAAATTTATTTCTGACCCTGCTAGTTGGACTTGCCTTTGGCTATGTTTTCATGAAGCTAAAGGTTCCTGGAGGCATGATGGTAGGAGCAATACTTGGCGTGGCAGCTTTAAATATTTCTTTTGGCATTTCATACATGCCGTCCTATGCCAAGTATGCAGCTCAAATTTTGGCAGGCGCATTCATCGGTTGCTCTATAGAAAAAAGTGACATAGAACGATTAAGGAATCTTGTAAAGCCTTCATTCGTCCTCCTTCTCGGAATGCTTACATTAAATATCACTCTGGGATTTTTGATTTATTTGGTCAGCCCTTTGGACCTGTTAACCTCTTTNNTATGAGCGATATCCCAATCATAAGCGCAGATATGGGCGCAGATGCTCCAAAGGTTGCCCTGCTGCAGTTTACCCGCATGGTAGCAGGAATAGGACTATTTCCTACCTTAATAACAATAATCGGTCATCGTAACGGCTTAAAAAATAATACTGATGAGCAGGACAAGCATGTTTCCCCTTTGAGGCCCGCAAAATCTAATAATCCGACTGCAATTGTATTTATACAATCTATAACAGTAGCTGCAGCAGGAGGAATTATTGGGAAGTTGCTGAAAATTCCCGCCGGGATATTGCTCTTTTCTATGATTGGAGTAATATGTCTAAAATTACTTTTCAATAAAGCCTATATGCCTTTTTGGGCAAAAAGGCTTGCACAAGCCCTGTCAGGATCTTATATTGGTTGCAGCATAGGCTTTAAAGACGTACTGGAAATGAGATATCTGATCCTCCCTGCAATTCTTGTAGTTTTGGGTTACTTTGCTGCTTGCTGTATTCTGGGTAAAATACTAAGCAAGCATTTCGGAATGTCACTGAAAGAAGCTATGCTTGTAGCAACACCGGCCGGCGCATCAGATATGGCACTGATATCCTCAGATTTGGGGGTGCAAAGCACACACCTTATGGTTCTGCAGATTATACGCATGATAGTTGTTGTGTCATTATTTCCTCAGATTATCTACTTTATTGTTACATTTATCGCATAGATAATATTTTTTTGGAGGGAGTAAATTGCTTGAGGAACGTTCTTTGCCAAATATAAACCAAGTAGAAACATTGATTAAAAGCTGTGGTCTGTCCATAAATTACAGCGTTGATTATACTATGGGTATATTTTATGATGACGAACTTGTAGCAACCGGTTCTCTTTATGAAGATATGATACAGATGGTGGCAATATCTCCATATTACCAGGGAAATGACTTATCAGCTATTGTTATCACACATCTGGTGAATTATGCTTTTAACAAAGGAATAACAAATCTTCACCTTTTTACTAACCCCGATAAAGTAGGCATGTTTTTACCTATGGGCTTTAATACAGTTGCAATTGCAAAGCCCTATGCCGCCTTAATGGAATGGGGCAAACCGGGAATTGCTGAATACTGCAATATCCTCAAAGCTCAAGCAGGAGATATCAACGGAAGTGCTTCAGCAATAGTTATGAATTGCAATCCCTTTACCCTCGGCCACCGCTATTTAATTGAAACTGCAGCTTCAGAGAACTCTAAGGTATATGTTATGGTTGTACAGGAAAACCTTTCTGTATTCCCCTTCGATGTGCGTTACAAACTCATCCGTGAAGGAACATCTTATTTGCCAAATGTTACCGTAATACCTGGCGGAAGATATGTGGTTTCCTCTTTAACCTTTCCGTCTTATTTTACAAAGGATACGGAACTCGCCCATGCCCATTGTGCTGTTGATGTGGAAATATTTTTAAAGCATATTGCACCGGCGCTTGGTATTACAAGACGTTATGTAGGTACGGAACCTTATTCCCCTGTCACCGAAATATATAATGAAACAATGAAAAAACGCCTTATTCCTGCAGGAATAGAGTTAGTGGAACTGGCTAGAATAGAGAAATCAGGTGCTGCAATCAGTGCATCCCGAGTTCGACAGTTATTGGCACAGGGTAATTTGGAGGCGGTAAAAGAGTTGGTACCGGAAATCACTTTTAATTATCTCATTAGCGAGGCTGCAAAGCCGGTTTTAAGCAAAATAAGGAAGGGATAATTCATATATATTTATATGATGCCGTTCAATACCTTTTGCAGCGCTATAACATGTTTAATAATTAACTTG
>DPSW01000041.1 GCA_003527145.1 Clostridiaceae bacterium
GAAGGCTTGATGGGAAGCATAGGCTACAAATATTCGAAGAAATTCAAGCATAAATGGCTCCTGGGCTTTATCATAACGGTGATTGCAGAGATCATGCAGATGGCCATAATACTGGCTATAGCCAGGCCCTATCCGGCTGCAGCGACTTTGGTGAACAAGATTGCAATCCCCATGACCATAATAAATTCCATAGGAGTGGCCCTTTTCATAATCATGCTGGAANNGAAGCCGCCATCCAGTCCGAGCTGGCGCTGAAAATTGCAGATCAAACCCTGCCCATATTGAGAAACGGGATCAACAGGGAGACTGCACTGGCGGCCTGCAACATAATATATGATGCGGCAAAGGTGGATGCGGTAGCCATAACCCGGGGAATGGAGATATTGGCCCATGTGGGCGCAGGCTCTGACCACCACCTGCCCGGAGAAAATATCAAAACCTACGCAACAAAGGTAGCTCTGGAAAAAGGAGAGCCTGTCATCGCAACAAAAAGCGGTATGATCGACTGCTCCAATGAAAACTGTATGCTTAAATCTGCGGCGATCGCTCCTCTGATAAAAAAGGACAAGGTCATCGGGGTATTAAAAATATATAAAACTAAGGAGAATGCGATAACCAAGGTGGATGCCCAGCTGGCAGAGGGCCTGGCAAAGCTCTTCTCCACGCAGATAGAGCTGGCGGAGATCGATTATAATGCTAAGCTGCTGTCAAAGGCTGAGCTGAAGGCATTGCAGGCCCAGATCAACCCTCATTTTCTCTTTAATGCTTTGAACACCATAGCCTCCGTATGCAGGATAGACCCGGAGACCTCCAGGAAGCTGCTGATCAATCTGGGCAATTTTTTCAGGGAAGGCTTTAAGGAAAGCAGTGATATTGTGGACATAACAAATGAAATAAATCATGTGGAGGCCTATCTGGAGATTGAAAAAGCCAGATTCGGCGACAAGCTGAAGGTCGAGTATGACATTCACTGCGATAACTTCCAGCTGCCCCACCTGACGCTTCAGCCATTGGTAGAAAATGCAGTTAAGCATGGTATATACCCGAAGAGAGAGGGAGGCACCATAAAGATACAAACCCTTGAAGCAGCTGACTCATATAGCATTCAAATAGAAGACGACGGTGTGGGATTCGATTATCCCGCAAACAATCCTAAGGGAGACGGAATAGGCATCAAAAACGTGGACAAAAGGCTTAGATCCATATATGGCGATGATTTTGGACTGCGCATTGACAGCAGAAGAAATATAGGCACCAAAATCTCCATCGATATACCCAAAAGGAGTGCATAGCTTTGCAAATAAACACTATCGTTATTGATGATGAATATCCATCCAGAGAAGAATTAAAATTTCTCATATCAAAGATGCCCTTTATAAAAATAGTAGGGGAAGCAAACAGCGGCCTTGATGGTCTGGAGCTGGTAAAGAAGCTCAGGCCGGATTTGGTGCTTACGGATATACGGATGCCTGATATCACCGGCATACAATTGATAAATGAAATAAACAACCTGGGGATCAAATGCAAGGTTATTTTTACTACAGCCTATGATCAATATGCCATCAAAGCCTTTGAAGTAAACGCTGTCGATTATATACTCAAGCCCTATGACGAGGAGCGGGTTGCAAAAGCTGTTATAAGGATAAAAAACATCCTTGAGAACAAGAGCAGTGAAGCCGCCAACAACCCGGGCAATACAGTTTCTTTAAATAAGCTTCCTTTATGGAAAGGCGATAAATTGATACTGGTTGATATAGACAGCATTATCTATGCCTATACAGAAGGAAGGGATATATTTATCAAGGCTGACAAAGAAACATATTTGTCAAGCCACTCATTGCATGAATTGGAGGAAAAGCTGAAGGGAAAGGGTTTTTTCAGAACCCATCGCAGCTATCTGGTGAACATGAATAAAATAAATGAGATTTCGCCCTGGTTCAATGGAGCCTATGCTGCCAAAATCGGAGAAGCCAATGACGAAATAATCATCAGCAAAAAACAGGTAAAGAAATTTAAGGAAATCCTTGGCATATAGCAGAGNNTTTGTTCTTTCATACATCCTTTTAACGTTTTATTGGTTAAATGCTCCATAATTAATTCAAAGAAAAACAAAAGGAGGTTTAAAAATGGCAACTTTTTTAGGCGCAATTATTATTCTGATCCTTGGTTACATTATTTATGGAGCATTTGTGGAGAAGGTCTTCAAGGTTGATGAGAACAGGCCTACACCTGCTGTTTCCATGGCTGACGGCGTTGACTACGTACCCATGGGATGGAAAAAGATGTTCCTCATCCAGTTCTTAAACATTGCCGGTCTGGGCCCCATATTTGGAGCTATATCCGGTGCGCTTTGGGGACCGGCTGCATTTTTATGGATAGTATTCGGAACCATATTTGCCGGTGCAGTCCATGACTTTTTCTCCGGTATGCTGTCCATCAGACACGATGGGGCTTCAGTATCCGAGATAGTAGGCATTTACCTGGGGCCTGCAGCAAAGCAGATAATGAGAGTATTCTCCGTAATCCTATTGATACTTGTCGGTACGGTATTTATGACAGGCCCGGCAAAGCTGCTGGCAAGCCTTCCTCCCGAAAACTTAAATACTAACTTTTGGCTCGTTATCATAATCATCTATTACTTCATGGCTACTCTTCTTCCTATAGACAAGCTTATAGGAAAGATATACCCTCTTTTCGGAGCCGTCCTCCTCATAATGGCTGTGGGAATAGGCGGCGGTCTCGTTGTCGGAGGATATGACATTCCTAACCTCACTCTCACAAATCTTCATCCGAAATCTTTGGCAATATGGCCTACATTATTTATCACCATAGCCTGCGGCGCAATAAGCGGCTTCCATGCAACCCAGTCTCCTATGATGGCCAGGTGCATGACCAATGAAAAATATGGCCGTCCGGTATTTTACGGCGCTATGGTAGCTGAAGGCATAATAGCCCTTATCTGGGCAGCGGCAGCCATGACCTTCTACGGCAGCACCCAGGGCCTTGCAAATGCATTGGCAAACGGTGCCCAAGGCGCGGTGGTTCATACCATATCCAAAACTCTTATGGGACCTGTCGGAGGCGTACTGGCCGTTCTAGGCGTTATCGTATGCCCTGTGACCTCAGGAGATACTGCCTTTAGAAGTGCAAGATTGACAATAGCCGACGTATTCAAAATAAATCAGGGTCCGCTGAAGCAGAGATTATACCTCAGCATACCTGTAATAGGTATCGGTGTGGCTCTTTCTCAGATAAACTTTGATATAATCTGGAGGTACTTTGCCTGGTCCAATCAAACCCTTGCGATGATAATGCTTTGGGCCTCCGCAGTATATCTGGTGAAAACCGGCAAAAACCACTGGATTTGCACAGTGCCTGCCACCTTTATGACGGCAGTTACTATAACATATATATTCCAAGCTAAAGAAGGGCTGGGCCTCCCCACAACCATATCCTATCCCATAGGATTGATGGCTGCAGCAGGCGCCCTGGCATGGTTCCTCTTTTCAGCATCAAAAGTCCACAGCAATAAAGAATTAAAGGCATAACAAAATTATCCTTAAATACTGCACAAAAAGAACCG
>DPSW01000333.1 GCA_003527145.1 Clostridiaceae bacterium
TATATTGACTCTCTTTAAAAAAGAAAACGAATTTAACAAATCCTCTTTCTTTTTAGTAGCGATGCTTATTCCCAGATAGCCCAGCAAGACATACAGAATCGCTGACACTATGCTGGTCAGCCAGGATATCTGCAAAAGCTTTAAAGGGCCGCTGATCAGGTTAGCAATGACCAGCCCTATGATCAAGCCTATAGAACCTATTATGNNATGTGTAGATTGGCTTCCCTGATTAATAATCCATGGCGATATTAAATAAAATATTATTCCACCTATGATTCCCGATATTGCAATCGCAAGTAATCTTTTAAAATCAGTAACTTCATACCCGAAGAGATGTGTAACTCCTAAAAATTTAAGTAACAAGTAGGTCGTCTCGACGCCGAGAGCAATTCCCAGTAAAGTCAAAATCCAAACAAGTATTTTTCTTATCAATAATCTCACCTCCTTAAAAGTATATCCAAACCAGGAATATTTTAAACCATAAGAAATTAATGATAATTATAACAGACTTCTAAGGTTTTAAAAACCCTGGTTCTTAAAGTTCACAGATATTTAATATTTTGTCCACATCTCTTTCCATCTCTTCATAACAAACATTTTTGATCAGTGCCAGCTCGCTTACCAGCATTTGCCTGGACTGAACAAGCATCTTCTTTTCTCCGGTGGATAGCTTCCCTTTTTTGTTCATATAGTTGAGATAGTTTACTATTTCAGCTATATCGTTTATATTCCCTTCCTTCAGCTTCGCTTCATTTTCCCTGTATCTTTTATTCCACTTCTTGTCCATTATTTTATAATTTCCTGAAAGTATCCTCATCACCTGATCATAGCCTTCCATATCGGTTATTTTTCTAATCCCTATTGCTCCGGCCTTATCAATTGGAACCATCACCTTTATCTGCCCCAATATCATCTTTATTATATAATACCTGGACCTTTTGCAAAACACTTCCCTGTCCTCAATAGACTCTATTATGCCTGCGCCATGCATAGGATACACAACTTTGTCTCCAACATGAAACATATAATCCCTCCAAAGGCAAATAGTTTTAATAATATGTAGTTTCTTGTCGGCAAAGGTTGAATAATATCACATATAATAAGGCTTGTCAATGTTTTTTTTACATTGACAACTAAATTGCATAACTCTATAATTATCTTATAGTACATTTTATGTATACATGAGCTTAGGAGTGATACATATTGAAGGATTTTATTTGCGACGATTTTCAGCAGAGCGTATCCCAGCTACTAATAAGGCACAAAAGCATATTGGATATAATAACAAAGCTTGAAGAATCCCAATCCAGAGTGAACAGGGCTGTAGTCAAAGCAGTAACAAGCTGCGGATGTATCCAGGTAAGCGCACAAAAGCAGCACATCCCTCATGATGCAGATATAAAGGATTTAAAAAGCTGCATGAGCACTCATATAGAAGGTGAGCTTTGTGAAAGCTGCAAGGATATCATCGAGAAGGAAATAGGAAATAATATATTCTATATAACATCGTTATGCAATACATTAGATATCAATCTCCATGATGTTTTAGAGAAAGAGTATGAAAAAATCAACACTTTAGGAATATACAATATGTTTTAACATAAACCCTGCTGAGAATATCTGCAGGGTTTATATTATTATGTTAAGGGCTTCCTCTACACTTTTTACACCATAAACCTTTATTTTAGGGTCATCTTTCAAATTCTTATAGTTATTATATGGTATAACACATTTAGTAAAGCCTAATTTAGCTGCTTCATTGATCCTCTTTTCTATAAAGTTAACTGCCCTCACTTCTCCTGCCAAGCCCACTTCTCCTATTATAACCGTACCGCCATCGATCTCCTTGTCTCTATAGCTGGAAGCTATTGCTGCAATTATTCCTAAATCTGAAGAAGGTTCATTGAGTTTAATTCCTCCTACCACATTTACATAGGAATCATAGTTCTGGAGCTGAAGCCCCACTCTTTTCTCAAGCACAGCCATCAGCAGAACCACCCTGTTGTAATCTGCTCCTGTGGCGGTCCTCCNNCCTCGGTACTCCAAAACTTGTGTAGCTCAGAAGTGCCTGAACCTCAACCAGCATAGGCCGGGTGCCCTCTAAAGAAGCTATAACGGAAGAACCGGACACTCCCTTCATCCTTCCGGATAAGAGCATCTGAGAAGGATTCAACACCTCCGCCAGCCCTCTGTCGGCCATTTCGAATATGCCTATTTCATTGGTAGAACCAAACCTGTTTTTAACCGCCCTTAGAATTCTATAAGACATATGGGAGTCTCCTTCAAAATACAAAACTGTATCCACCATATGCTCCAGAACTCTGGGTCCTGCTATAGAACCGGCTTTTGTAACATGTCCCACAATGAATACTGCTATGCCCTGCCCTTTGGCAATCCTCATCAGGTTGCCCGTAGCATCCCTTACCTGGCTGACACTGCCCGGAGCCGACAATATGCTTGAGTTATAAACCGTCTGTATGGAATCTATTATCAGAACATCAGGGTTTATATCCTCTATTGTTTTTTGTATATAGTCCATATTGTTTTCCGACTGAAGATAAATATTGGCCGAATCTGTACTCATCCTGTGAGCCCTGATCTTTATCTGCTTTACGGATTCTTCCCCCGAAACATATAACACCTTCAAGCCCTTTTTCCCTATATTGTCCGATAGCTGAAGCAAGAGAGTAGATTTCCCTATACCAGGATCTCCTCCCACAAGTATCAGCGATCCTTTCACTATGCCGCCGCCCAGTACCCTGTCCAGCTCACCGAGACCGGTGCTAAGCCTCATTTCCTCTTCTATCGAAATGTCCTGCATTCTTTCCGGTTTAGCTAAATTTGACAATGAAGGTGCAGAAGCAGGTGCGGTTTTGGTATCCACTTCTTCAACCAAAGTGTTCCACTGATTGCATTCGGGACATTTTCCCATCCATTTGGGTGACTCGCATCCGCATTCCATGCATACATATTTAGTTTTCAACTTCGCCATTAAAATCCCTCCTTTGGATTTTAGGCCTGTTGTCTCATTTTACTATGAGCTCCGACATATTTTGAATATCTTGTATATTTATTGTAGAATTTTTACATATCTTTGTCTATAGGATTTGTCTGGTATCTTTATGAGTATTGAGCTCAGAGCTCGGTATATGCCTGCGTGCCATAAGCTCCGCAGAATCGAGATATATGGTTTGTACCATATGTTTTTCCATCAGCGACAGTTATACGAAAATTTCGGATAACTGAATCCTCCTGTAACCCCGAATCATCAAATATTTTTTGATTTTAATCCCATTAGAACATTTGTTCTATATAAATTATATATCATGCCTCACTAAGAATCAAGCTTATAGTTTAAGCCGTATTGCTTTCTAGTACCGTTTTGTTAACGATTATTCACTTTTTTAAATTATTTGTATTGATATTCAATAACAATCATGATATATTGTGAATAATAATGACTATAGATTAACTCATATTTGTCAATAAATTATTATATTAGGAAGTGATTGATATGTTTATTGAGGAAAGACATCAAGAAATATTAAAAATCATCAGCGAAAACGGGAGAATATCGATAGGCGAAATTCAAGAGAAGTTTGGCGTTTCAGTGGACTCAGCAAGAAGAGATTTAAGGATACTTGAAGAAAAGAGCTTGCTCAAAAGAACTCATGGCGGGGCAATACCAATAATGCAAGTCGGCCTGCATTACCCCAGAACCTGGAATGCAGCCCAGATGGAGACCATCGATGCAAACTTAGATGCAATTGCTAAAAGAGCCGTTGAATTTATAAAACCAAATGATGCCGTATATCTCACATCTGCAAGAGTTGGATACTTAATGGTGAAATATCTTCCGACTAATATAGAATATACTATTGTGACAAACTCTATTGACAATGCTTCCATTCTGAGAAGCTATAATAATGTGCAAGTTTATGTTGTCGGAGGCAAAATGAGATCAAATGGAAGGATTGTAGATTCCTTTGCACAAGAATTTGTGAGAAATATGAGATTTGATATCAGTTTTCTAACAGGAGCCGGATTTTCTGCAAGCTTTGGCATCTCTAACGGTACAGCCGAGACTTCCGCTTTTCAAAGAGCAGTTGCTGAAAATTCGAGAAAAAACATTGCCCTATTTCCTAATCAAAAAATCGGACATAACTCATTCTTAAAAGATGTTGATGCTGCTGAATTTGACGTTTTGATAACCGATTGGGATGCAGTCGAAGATGAATTATCTAAAATTGAAGATTTAGGAGTTGAAGTCATAGTAGTCGATAAACGGTAATCAGCTTTGCATATCAATAAACTTTTAGCTTTTAAACCATTTAGCTCACAATGTTTATATATTGTAAATAAGGGGCTGTATTTATGAGTAAAAGAGTAGAAAAAGCACTTGAACTGTTCAGCAGTGGCTTTAATTGTTCGCAAGCCGTTGTGGG
>DPSW01000183.1 GCA_003527145.1 Clostridiaceae bacterium
CGGGTCTTTTTTTATTTTTTGGAAAGTATGTTATATTCCAAACCTTTTTTATTTTTTGAAAAGTTGGAAAAACTTTGGTATTTATGCTAAAATAATAACTGAATATATAAACTGGATTTATACAATATTTAATCGCAGCTAACTCATACTATAAGCGGTGCTGAGCTTCTGGACTCTGAAACCGGGTAAAGTTATAAACTCTTTTTAAGACTGAGAATACTGTTCATATATTTATTGTAGTGCATTTTGGGGGAATTTTAATGGATTTCATAAATAGTCAGTATAAGATTGTTGGGTTGCTGNNAGTGAAGGATTTATACAAGGATAGTTTGCTCAAAAGGATGAGAGTGATCGATTACATTTCTGAGATCAAAAATTTTATTGATTATATGAAGATAAATTTTTATGATTATCAAAACCTTATCCATCCCAATGTGAGCGAATTTTATTATTTTAATAGAATAAGGATTATAAATGCGAAGCCTGTTGTATCAAACAAATTTTATTATACTTATGAGCATTATGAAGGAAAAAATCTTCTGAACTATATCATCGGTAAAGATTTTAATGAGCTTTTAGACATAGCAGCGCAGATATGCTCTGCTTTTAAATTTATACATCTCAGAAATATGCTATTTTGCGGTATCAGCAGCGATCAAATAGATGTGATCGATAATGGCGGCAAAAAGCAAGTAAAAATAGCTGCTCTTCCGTATAAAAGGCCGGTTCATGAAAACATGCTGATTGATCGGGATGATTTGTATTTTAAGGCTCCGGAGGTAATACAGTACTCAAGATATACGAAGCAAAGCGATATATATATGCTTGGCGTTATTATTTTTCACATTTTTACGGGTATTCCTGTGGAAGGCTCAAGCTTTAAGGACCGATTGGAAAAAATACAATATGATGCCCGATCGGATCACTACAAGATTACTGAAATAGTAAAAAAATGTACAAGCATAGATATAGCTGAAAGGTACAAATCCATAGATGAAGTCATAAAAGACATAAATGAAAGTTTCAATAAATCTTTTAAAATTGTTGATAAAAAATATATTGAAACTTTTCCTTTATATTCTACTAGCCTTGTAGCCAGAGAAAACTCAATAAGATACATAACTTATAGCATACATAAATATTTTTATGAAAATAGCAAGCTGAATGCTGTGATAATAGAAGGAAGTCCCGGAACAGGCAAGAGTGCTTTTTTAAATGTATTGCACGATAGAATAAATCAAGAGGGTGAAGATGTAGTATATTTAAACCTTAAACAAAACTCTTTTCCAAAGTATTATGCTATTACCGAAATTATAAAGAACTTGACCAAACATGCCGGGAAAGAGCTTATAGATAAATATAGCGAAGGTTTATGCTATATTATACCAGAGATTATATCAAGCGGTACAGTTGTTCCATTTTACACTAAGGATGAAGAAACTGAAAGGCATAAGCTGACATATAGGTTAGGAAACTTTATTTTGGAGACTTCGCTTAAGCAGCCTTTTGTTTTTATAATAAGGGGCTTTGAATACGTTGATGAAGCTTCTAAGGATGTATTTTACTATATTATGAGGAACCAAAGCAGAGGAAAAATATTTTATGTATTATCATTTGGGAATAAGGATGTACAAGAGCAAATCAGAAATTATATAAGGCAATTGATGGGTGAAGAGAGCATCGGAGAAATACAGCTCTCAAACTTAAATATACATGAGACATCAGATTTGATCAGAATTATATTAGGTATTGAAGAGGTGCCCATTAATTTCATTGCTCAAATATACCAGGAAACAGATGGCAATCCCTATATGGTTTATGAGATTATGTACTCTCTTTATCTTGATAAGCATATTTTTATAGATGACGAAGGACAGTGGGTTTTTGATAATGTTGATTTATCAAAGTTAAATCTTAATACAAGCGTTGATGAGATGCTTCAAAACAAGATCAATAAGCTGGAACCGGTAAAAAGAGAAATACTGGATATAATATCAATATTTAATTCGTCAGTTTCTTTGGATGTGCTGGAGAGCATGATTGATATGAAAGGCGAGGAACTGATCCTGCTGATAGACAGCATGATAACGACTAATATCCTTTCAAGGAAAATGGATGACTGGGGAATTTCCGTGGATTTTAACTCCATAAACCTTAAAAAAAGCTTTTATGCACAGCTGGACGATTTTACAAGATATCAATATCATAAAAAGGCTTCCCGGATACTTGAGGAGAAGTTCTCGGCAGAAAACAGAGAGAACAGGGATGAGCTCATTTATCATATGACAAACAGCGGAAGATGTGATGAGGCCATAGATTATCTCATTATAGCATCGGAGGAAGTGGCAAAGAAAGGCTTGATAAAACAGGCGATACAGTTTTTGCAACAAGGCTACGGGTATTNNGGGGATTTGTATTATAAGGTAGATGAATCGGATAAGGCATTGGAATACTATAGTGCTGCTATGCGCAATGCAGAGAAAATGGAAGACAAAATGCGCCTTGCAGACTCACATATAAAGATGGTGAAGCTGTTTTACAGATTGAATGACGTTAGAGCATCTTTGGAGCATTCTATCATGGCCAAAAGGTTGATAAGAGAAATAGGTTATAGAAAAGGAATGCTTGAGTTGATATTAGCTTTGAGCCAGCTAATGATATACAGGCGAAAGTACAATTCATATATGAGGATCATTGAGACGGTTCTAAGGTCCATAGATGAAAATGACAAATATTATTGGGCAATGTTAAAAGCTGTTTGCGGAAGAATACTTGCTAAGAAGAATCATTTTGATGAGGCATTGAAATGTCTTGAGGAAAGTATAGAAGTTCTTGAGAGCCTGGAGGAATATGAAGGACTGATACATGCACTTAATACGATAGGAACTATTTACAGTGACTATTATTATGATATAGAAAAGGCTACGGAATGTTTTGAAAAAAATCTGAGCATCTGTCAAAGGACCAATAATTTATCTTTTATGGCATTCAGCTATAATAACTTGGCAGAAATGCACAGGGAAAAGGATAAATTCAAAGAGAGTCTTGAGTATTACAGTAAAGCGTTGGAAATGACAAGCAAAAATCACAATAAATATTTGGAAGTAATGATATATATGAATCAAGCTTTGGTCTATATGGAGCTGGAGGATTACAAGAAGTGCCTTAAGNNAAGGATTTGGGTGAAGCGGCTCAATATTATAATATATACAAGGCTATATTTTTCTATAATATCGGTTATTTTCAAAAGTCCATAGCTTATGCACAAAAATCTGTTGATATGTGCATAAGTTGGGGAACAGAGGCTGATGCTGAGGCATTATATATTATAAATCTATGCAACGCTAAGCTTTATAAAGGTTATGATTATGAAAAGCTTAGAGGTTTTACTAAAGAGCTTTTTAATAATAGAAAGTATAAGCTTGGAAGGAGAGCATGCCATAGCTTTGCTGAACTGTTTGTCGAAGAGGGAAAATTTGATGAGGTCAAGGCATTTTTGGCTCTTTCTGATGAATACTCGAAAGTTATAAACACCAGACATCTTGAAAGTGAACATGAATATTTATCGGCAATTGTGTGCAGTGAAAACGAAAGAAGGCACAAGCTTCAAATTATAACAACCTCCGGCAAGACTATAGAAAGCAACGAGATAAAGTGGAAAGTATATAAGTCATTAGGGCTGGAGCTATATGATCAGGGTGAATATTATGAGGCATTGAAGAGCTTTATCACATCCATGAATGCATTAAGAATGCTTGTTGAGGGTGTACCCGATGAGTATAAGGTCAAATTTTTACTTTCACACAGGAGATATATAGTTAAGGAGAAGCTTCTGAATCTCGCCCAAAAGATTACCGGTAAAGAAGGTATACTCTATGGCACGTCACTATTAAGCGGAGAGATAAAGGACATGAAGAAAAGAATTGAGGAATATTTTGATTATAGAAAATTTAAAGATATAATACAAAAGGATAATGGGGACAGCATAAATAAGAGCATTGATTTAGATAAAGGCATACTGGGAAAATTTTTGGCAGATCTTCTTGACAGAATAAACAACCTGGGTTTGAATGCAGAGGAAAATATAGATATTTTGATTGAAATGCTAATGGATTTGACTCAGGCTAAGAATGCTTTTCTGGCAATTATTGACGACGATAATAATATAAAGATGCTATCTTCCAGAATAAAAAGCGAGAATAGTGCATTTTATAAATACACAATGGATCAGGCGAGGCAAAAAAATGAAAGCATAATCATAACGGATGCCTTTGATTACAAAAATAAAACAAAAGATAATATAATACCTAAGGATATATGCGCAGTATTTTGTATACCTGTGACATGGGCTAGGCATGATGAGGATTCTGTGAAAGACAGAAGGAAATACAAGGAAACAAACCAAATCAGCGGATATATCTATCTGGACACGGATACCATAATAAATAATTTTACACAGGAGACTTGTAAATTATGTGAAGCCGTATCAAAAATTTTGCACGTGCTCATAGAAAACTATAATCTGAAAATGATTTCCGGCATAGATAAGCTGACAAAGCTTTATACACGCAAGTATTTTGAGATGGTGCTGCAAAATGAAATTTATATCAATTCATCCATCGAAGGCGAATTCTCCTTGATAATGATGGATATAGACAAGTTTAAGCAAGTAAATGATCGCTTCGGCCATCAAAGAGGAGACGAAATATTGCAGAAAGTAGCAGCTATTGTTTTGGATAATGTAAGAAAGAGCGATATTTGTGCCAGATATGGAGGAGAGGAATTTATAATACTTCTCCCGCGGACAGGCTCTGAAGGGGCATACAGGCTGGCGGAAAAGATCAGAAGAAAAGTAGAAAAGTCGAAGCTTTTAGGGTATCATAAAAATGTGACAATAAGCTTGGGAATAGCTACGTATCCTACTCACAGCTCCTGGATGAGAGATTTGATAGATAAAGCCGATCAAGCTCTCTATCACTCCAAGGAAAACGGCAGAAATAAGTCAACAGTTTTTGATATAAACATGATCAGGACAGTTAAAAGAGTAGATAAGCTGGCAGGCATCATATCTGGGAACATGGTGGAAGATCAGAGAAATATTGAGACAATGATAGAAATGCTGGAGTTGCAAAGAAACGATAAGCTTTCTCTGGAGGAGAAGCTGAATGAATTTCTTGGCAAAATAGTGGAATTATCAGAAGCTGATATAGGATATATCTTTATACTGGATGAAAACAAAAAAATTATAAAAGAGATTTTCAGAAAGAATATCAATAAAAAGAATGCGGATAGTATACCATATAATGATCAAATCCTTCAAAAAACAATAGATTCAATGAGCGGAGAATACTTTATCGATTGGACAGGAAATGCGCCTATTGATCCGGTCACCGGTATGCCCAATTGGCAATCCAAGATGCTGATACCTATTATTCATGGAGATAGGCTTTATGGAGTGCTGTATCTTTCCGTAGAATTGAGAAATAAAGAATTTGATGCAAATATATATAACTATGGAACCAGGCTTTGCGAGATAATTACTCCTATATTTTATTCAGAGAAAATGGATAGGTGATTTTATGTTGTCTGATGAGAGAAGAGACATGATATTGGATATATTGAGAGAAAGCTCTGTCCCTATCAAGGGGACTGAGCTTTCCAGAAAAACTGGAGTGAGCAGGCAGATAATAGTCCAGGATATTGCACTCTTGAGAGCAAAAGGATTAAATATATTTGCTACTCCTCAGGGATATTTGCTTATAAAAGATGAAGCCAATAAAATGTCTAAAGTTATCGCTTGCAATCATGATAGAGACGGCATGAGGAAAGAATTAGAAATTATCGTGGATAATGGAGGCAAGGTCATAGATGTCATTGTGGAGCACTCTTTATATGGTGAAATAAAAGCTATGCTCATGCTAACCTCCAGATTGGACATTAAGAATTTTATGAAGCATTATGAAAACTCGGATACAAAACCTCTTTCTGTCCTTACAGGCGGAGTCCATCTGCATACCATAGAGGTGGCGGATGAAATCTCTTATAGCCATATCATTAAAGAACTAGACAAGTTTGGGTACCTTATAAATAATATGTAAATTAACTCGTTGTGCTACATTATCTTGATAAA
>DPSW01000184.1:0-175 GCA_003527145.1 Clostridiaceae bacterium
ACATAGGAATACCCAAAACTTAACTTGTGTATTATAATATAAGTAGCAATAAATTGGAGCGTGATAAGCATGAAATATACTCAAAAAGCACCGGCAAAGATAAATCTTGCAATAGATGTACTGCGCAAAAGACCTGACGGCTTTCACGATGTCATCATGATAATGCAGTCTATAG
>DPSW01000184.1:226-4404 GCA_003527145.1 Clostridiaceae bacterium
CCGCTGAACTCCTAAGGAACAAGTATAATGTAAAAGATGGAGCAGAAATATATATAGAGAAAAATATACCCGTATCTGCCGGCCTGGCAGGCGGGAGCACGGATGCAGCCGCAGTGCTCAATCTTCTGGACAAAGCCTGGAGTCTCNNGCAAAAAGGTTGGGCTCCGATGTTCCGTTCTGTGTATCGGGAGGCACAGCTCTGGCTGAGGGCCTGGGGGAAAAGCTGACTCCTCTTAAGGCTATGCCCGAATCATATATACTTCTTGCCAAGCCGGATATAGATATTTCAACCCAGGAAGTATATGAAGGCATAGATATGGAGGAAATACTTGAAAGACCGGACATAGATGCCATGATCAGGGCCATAAATGAAGGCAGCCTGCACAAGATTGGAGAGAACTTATCTAATGTTCTGGAGTATGTAACTGTTAAAAAATGCCCCCTTATATCCGATATCAAAGCGAAACTCATGGAATACGGAGCCTTGGGAAGTGTCATGAGCGGCAGCGGCCCCACCGTATTTGGGCTCTTCGATGATCAATCCCTTGCATATAATGCTTATGACCATATAAAGCAAATAGTCAACGAGATATTTGTGGTGAAACCTTTGCCCGATTGGGAAAATCTATAGCATGGGAGGAACTAGAGATGAATGCCATTGTACTTGCAGGTGAAAAAAAGGGAGAAAAAGCAAATGCAATAGAAAATAAGGCATTGCTCAAAATCAATGATAAATACATGATAGATTACGTATTGGACAGTCTGAGGAAGGTACCTCAAATAGACAAGATTGCTGTAGTAGGGGATGAAGAGCAATTATCCGGAGCTATAGCAAATAAAGTCGATTATATCATCCAGGGGACAGACTCTATTATAGAGAATATCATGATTGCCTTGGATTGCTTTACCGGTGACAAAGAAATATTGCTTCTCACCTGTGATATTCCCATGATCACCCATGAAGCCCTAGAGCATTTCATCAAAAATGCAAGAGAAAAAAATGCAGACCTATGCTACTCTATAGTTGAAAAAAGCTTAAATGATGAAAGATATCCGGAAGTCAAGAGGACCTACGCAAAGCTAAAGGAAGGTGAATTTACCGGGGGAAACGTATTTTATTTTAATCCGGAAATAAAGGAGCGATGCAGGGATTTTGCCGACCAGATGCTGAAGTTCAGAAAAAGCCCTGCTAAGATGGCCGGGATATTAGGATTTGTTTTTCTGATAAAGCTTGCATTAGGAATCCTTACCATAGACGCTATAAAGAAAAAATGCGACAAACTGCTCAATATAAACGCAGCAGTGGTCATATCCCCTTATCCTGAAATAGGAAATGATGTGGACAAAATATCGGATATAGAATTTGTGAAAAAATACTTATAACTCAATAAGTAGAATGGTATGTATATCTGGGCAAGTCGGGGGACGGAAACCATGACCTCAGCGGGCTACCCTAGCTCTCGCGACACGCAACTCGAAGCTCGAAATTTTTATATATTCCGCTGCAGTAAAATAGCATCCATGTATAGACTATACGTGACTATACATGGATGCTATTGTTTATAGAGCTTATCAATTTATACTTCCAATGGAAGCTTTTTTATTTTTTTGTCCGGATTAAGAAGGTATTTTTGATTTCATGTAGAATATATTTACTAATATTAAATATATATTTACCAATAGTAAATACAATAATTATATCAAGGAGGAATTGCTATGAAAAAAGAATACAAACAACTGGCTCCGGACTATAGACTCTTATTGGGCCCCGGACCCGTAGAGGTCTCTCCAAGAGTGCTGAATGCCATGTCTAAGCCCTTATATGGCCATTTGGATCATAAATTTTTGGACATTGCCAATGAGACAATGGAATTGCTGAGATATGCTTTTCAGACTGAAAATAGGATGACCTTGCCCATGTCAGGCACAGGAAGTGCAGGTATGGAGACCGTAATGGTAAATCTGATTGAGCCCGGAGATTCTGCTATTGTATGTGTCAGCGGAGTGTTCGGCCAAAGGCTGAGGGATATGGCAGGCAGATGCGGTGCGAAAGTCATAAGCGTAGAAGCACCATGGGGTGAAATAATCGATCCTGAAAAAGTAAGGGAAGCTTTCAAAAACAACAGCAATATTAAATTGGTTGCAATAGTCCATGCTGAAACTTCAACGGGAGTCAAGCAGCCTTTGGAGGAAATATCAAGGATCGCAAAAGAAAATGACGCCCTTTTAGTGGTAGATGCAGTCACTTCATTGGGAGGCACTGATTTAAAAATAGACGAATGGGGTATTGACGCCTGCTACAGCGGCACTCAAAAAGCATTGAGCTGCCCTCCGGGACTATCTCCTGTAACTTTTGGCAAAAAAGCTATTGATGCATTAAATAACAGAAAAACAAAAGTGAACAGCTGGTATCTGGACTTAAGCATGATTCAAAACTACTGGGGACAGGAGAGAACTTATCACCATACTGCACCTATAAATATGATATATGGATTGAGAGAAGCTCTGCTGATGGTTTATGAAGAAGGTTTGGAAGAAAGGTTTAAAAGGCATCAGCTGAATTCAGACGCTTTTGTGGCCGGTGCGGAAGCAATGGGATTAAAAATGATAGTGAAGAACAAAGAGCACAGGCTTCCTACGCTCAATGCGGTCAGCATACCTGAAGGCGTTGAAGATGCAGCAGTAAGAAAATATTTATTAGAGAAATACGGCATTGAAATCGGCGGAGGACTTGGAGACTTTAAAGGCAAAGCTTGGAGAATCGGGCTTATGGGAGAATCTTCAAGCAGGAATAATGTGATACTCCTGCTGGGGGCGATGGGCGATGCATTCATGGCTCAAGGGCATAAGGCCGATGTTGGAGCTGCAATTACAGCAGCGCTAAACGTATACCAAAAATGCTAAGCATTTTTCTGGTTAAGGGGTGCGCAGCCTAGGGTCACTTCTATGGGGTCTTGTTACGGGGTTCGAGTATTAGGGCAGAGCTTCGAAGTGTTGCTTTAGATGTCCGCACCTCGTGCCTCGTACCCCGACCCCAGCGGCCAGCAATTAAAATTATGTATATAAAAACCACAGCCTGCAAAAGCTAACTGGAGACTTAGTCTAGCTGAGGATGTTTGCGGAAAGGCTGTGGTTTTGTGTTCCATGGATTTTTAATAGGTATAAAGGATATAACGGATTTCACTGTTCTTGGAGTCATGATCCTTATAGCAATATTTGGATTTTTCGTAGATAGGCCCGCTTTTAAAAGGCAAGGGCTTATAAAGGATGCCAAAATCACATCCGTCATCAGCATGGTTTTGGTTGTATCAGCTGTAGCAATGGCTTTAATAGCTAAATTAGCAAAGTAGATTTAAATTGAGGTGATACTTATGCTCCTGTTTGGTAAAAAGAAAAAAATACAGGAAAATGAAAGAGAAAAAATTCAAAGCACAGACTCTCTTGAAGTTAATATAGCCAAGGTTAAAGAGCTCCTGAAGGATTGCGATGATGTAGTATATAAAGAATTTGTGGTGGGAGTGGAACAGAAGCTTAGGTTCACCGTTGTCTATATAGACGGCATGATAGACAGTCGCAAATTAGATAATTCGGTGCTCAATCCTTTGATGATACAAGCGAGATATATACCTCCCGAAGCCCCTAAGCTGTCGGATAAGCTCTATGAGCTGGTGCGCTACGGTACTATCCCCGCTTCGGAGTTAAAGGAATCAGAGGATTTAAATGAAGCAATCCTGGATATCCTTATAGGTGATGCGGTACTATTCATCGACGGTACCAGAACCTTGATAACCATAAGCGTCAAGGGATGGCCATCAAGAAGTGTAAATGAGCCTACCACAGAATCAGTCATACGCGGGCCCAGAGACGGCTTTGTAGAGACCTTCAGAATGAATACTGCTTTGGTCAGAAGAAGGATCAGAGACCATAAGCTGAAGCTGAAGCAGCTCAGAATAGGAAAAAGAAGTCACACGGATGTAGGGGTATTTTATATAGAAGACATAGCAAAGCCGGAATTAGTGGATGAAGTATTCAGAAGGCTTAAAAGCATAGAGATAGATGCAGTTTTAGATAGCGGTTATATAGAGCAGCTCATAGAGGATGATCCCTATTCACCCTTCCCGCAGATACTGGCATCTGAGAGACCGGATCACGTTGCAGCAGATCTTTATGAGGGTAAA
>DPSW01000454.1 GCA_003527145.1 Clostridiaceae bacterium
GCTTGAATATATCTTGAATAAAGTTTATAAGTTGGGGCGTCGCCGCTAGTGCCAATGTTTATCACATTTGCGTACTCAACATTTGGCTCGACCACATAGGGTCTGGATGTAAAGCAAAACCGAATTTGAGGGTATTTTTGAACAATTACACTTGTTTCTTGAATTCGTTCGATCCACTTCTGGTGAAGTGATGATTCATCAATGCCGTCAACAATGATTATGACCNNGAATTTATAGCATGAAAGCGCTTCCTATTTGATAGAGAATGTAGTGCTTGCCATATTTCATCTTCGCTCCAGTCATTCGACAATCCAAGACCCGAAATAATTATGTCTTTCCATGTATAATCTGCAGGAACGTCGCGTGCTTGAATTAGTATAGGAACATGATATCCATCATTTAATAATTTTTCAGTTTCTGCAGCAACTCCGTGGGTTTTTCCAGTTCCAGGTTCACCTAAAAAGAGCAGACTTTTTCTGTCATTTCCACGCTTAATGATTCTAATAGCATTTCGCGTATCAGTCTTTTCCAGTTTGCGCAGCACTTTTGATACTTCAGAGAAATGAAAATGGTGATGATACTTTTCTTTACTTTCTTTTAACTGTTCAGTAAGCGTATCTATATCGATCCAAAAATCAGATTCATCTATGGAAATGCTAAATATTGTTTCGTTATTTAACCATGCCAATGCCTTATCTATTTCATATCTCATTACTGTTAAACGATTCTTTGTAGCTGTTAAAGCAATTGATAATTGTGGATCATTATCTCCACATACAGAAATCAACTCGTCAGCCGCATAAGAATAATTGTCACAGAGCGTGCAGAAGCTTTCAAATGTCAGTCGAATAGTATCACGTTGTTTTTGGTGCCCTAAAANNACCAGCTTCCTTTGCTTTTATTAAATGCGAATCTTGCATTTTCTTCAGAAATCTCAGCATTTTCAAACCAAAATTTATATATTCCTGCAGATGACTCTTTTTGAAGTTCCGAAATAAGCCGCGTTTCGTTCCATAAATCTATAGACAGAGTAGGATAATCTACCGACATGGCTGCCTTCATTTCGTTCCATCGTTTGTCTTCTGAATTATCACCTTTGCTTGTCGCCGAAGATAGATCTCTAGGGACACAAACAATGTAACGAACAATCTGAGGACGAACTTCCATCGCTGTCTTGACCGAGTTCTTAATCTGGGTCATCTGACTTCCAGAAATGCTTGAAGGAAACCATTTCGCCTGTAATCCGATAATTTCTCCATTGGTCAACACAGCAAACGATTCTACTCCTCCATCACCACCTGCACCATTTACGATGCTAAATGAGGCAATATCTGATAAGTATTCTTCTTTGCACCAATTCTCAAAGAGTTGATTGCATAACACTTCAAAAGCCTTAGTAGGCGCATCGTTATATGTTTGAAAATTTGTCCAATTCACATTTCTCGCCCCTCTTTTGGATATCGATACAAAGATTTTTTATCATATTTGCGATATCAAGTTACCTATTATTGCTAATAACCCGATGTCGAATGAACTTCCTGTTAGGGGAGGGCTTCATATAACCTTGGCAAAAATATTCTATCACTTCAAAATATTTAGGTTTAGCAATCAGTACACCTTTTCGTGTATTTATATTTAGGAACACTGCGCAAATTCATTTATATAGGCTATATAGGTACGTTCAATGAACTGACTTAAAGAACAAGGCATTTCCGAACGGGGGCCAAGATCCTGTATAGCATATTTCTCGCTCAATTCCCTACATCCTGTGATAGGCTTGTCCATACTAGGAATAATTTCATTACAAGCACAACAAAACGAATTTACAAATTTAACAAAATACCATATTAGGTATTTACCTCTGACATATTTATAACCTTTATTTCTCTCAGAGAAATCCTCTTGTATTTCGTTGATTCCTGATTCGTCATAATCATAACACCATTTTGTTTCGATGTATCCCTTAATGACTTCAAATGGTTTTACATCTACTATACATTTATTAACCTGAACTATTTCACTGAAATCTACATCACTAAAACTGGGGGTTAATCCCTTTTTTCTTAAATATAAATAATGGCATGTTATTATTTCTACTGCAGATGCTATCTTTTGAATACCCTGTTCAAAGAGTTTAACAACAATATCAAATTCATAATCAACAAGACGAACGCTAAACAGTTCAATCAATACCCTTTTAAGCGTATAAACTGTAACAATATTATTTTCTATTGAATATTCATCGGTAACATAGAGATTGTCATTTTGAGGCAATTTATCTAGAAAATCACTTAAATCCCGGTCAATAAAAAAAGCAGTTTGTTTTGGCGAGAATCTGTTCCAGTCAATTATGTTCAGTAATCGCAGAACTCGACTTTTATTTCCTTTAGGATGTCCAGCTTCAATTAGAATAACTTCCCACTCATCATTGCGAAGTTGCGAGATAATACGACCTTGATAGTATGCAGGGTCATTTTTCCCTTCCACAAATCCAAACAATCTTTTTTGGGACTTTGACTGAGATAATAAAAAAGTGTGGTATGGTACGATTACTTCTTCTAAGGCTGAACGTTGAATTTCCAACATAGACATTTTATTCACCCTCCTTAATATACTCAGCTAAACTATGAGTATACTCTAACAGATCATTATCATAAATAAACGGAGAATGTGTTGCTGCAATTAATCCCATGCATAATGTACTTTTTCTTATATCATTCAAAAATCGTTTTTGCCAGGGAACCGATAGAGACAATTCAGGTTCGTCGATAACAACGAAGAAATTCTTATGTTCGGCTAAGAATAAATGGCTGAATAGAGAGACTATTTGTTTTTCTCCTGAGGATAAATCGCTCATGTCTATTGGGTCACATCTGTGATCACGTTCTTTTATAACTTGTACTTTAAATGTTGATATATCATAGCAAACTCTTTTATCTGAAGATTCAAAATAATTATTACACATATTACAAAAATCAATAATGGTCTGTTCCTTATTCTCTAAGTCACTTTGCAATAATAACAAATTTTTGAAATAGTACAGTAAAATCTGGCTGTGGGTATCTCCTGCATTAAAGTCACCCTTTGATATGATTTTAATCAAAGTACTTATTTGTTTTTCTGAGAGCATTTCCTTACTATTTCTTGAAAGGCAAAGTTCAAATTTTTTAATATCAGCCTCCGTAATAGAGCCAGCAGTATAGTTGGAGAAGAGATACTTTTTATCTATCACATCCCCAAGATTCATATATGCCAAATCCTTAAATCTGCTTTCTGAAAATCTACTCAACTCTGAGCATCTTTTCTCTATTTTATCTTTGACATCCTGCATTCCAAATTCTACTAACTCGATATAACTGTTAGATTCAATGTCACTAAATTCTTCGTATAAATATCTTTTTTCATTTCCCTCTTTTGTAAATGAGTACCTACCCTTTATTACATGAGGTAAGTCTTCTTCAATTCTTCTATAAGTCGGCAAATATAATACTCTAGCATCCAATGCTTCTGGTATCTTCGTTAATAATTCTTGCTTTTCATCAAACAGACTTGCCTGCTCTGTTTGTAATTGCCTGTTTATCCGATCAAGAATTTTTTCAGCGGCATATCCTGCTCTTTGGCAAGCATATATAATATCCTGCTTTGTGACAATAGGGCGATTTGCCTTTAAATCCATCAATTCATGTCTTATCGAGGGCGGTAAAACTCTAATAATTTGAGAATTGAAGTCAATATTATCATTCGTGTGCACTTCGCCGTATGACAACTCGTAATCTATATTATCAATAGTAACAATTATTTTTTCAAACTCATGGGGTGGTAGTTGAAAATAGGCTCCTGACAAAACAGCAAACATATATTTGAGCAGTGTTGTTTTGCCAAGTCCATTTTCACCTACAAAAACGAAAGTATTATCTTCTACTGGTATATCANNATAATCTGAAACCTATTTAAAGTGCTCATATTATAGCCCTCCCTATAATTAGTTTGGTGCGACAACAAGTTAGCTTTCTTCGCCTATGTCTTATTTGTATGAGGGGGTAATCAGGAAAGTAGAGACCCTCTATCGGAAAAAATAATTACTCAGCTGCGCCTTTGTGCGGCTATCCTCTATTAAAATCACAGGCTTTTGATTTTATCAAAAAGCTCCATCATTTTCCTCTTTCGGTACTTACATAAT
>DPSW01000187.1 GCA_003527145.1 Clostridiaceae bacterium
GCTGGTTTTATCGTCCTTCATGTAATACTTTAATAATTCCTCGGTATTGACATCGGACATGTTACCTACATGCCCCCATTTCGAAAATCCCATAGGGACAGGCTGATCTCCGCAAAACATGAGTATCGCGCTGGCTATGGAGCCGCTTTGGGAGATAATGCTCATACCACCGAGCATTTGTTTTATATTCGGTGCAAAGGTCGTATCCAGGTTGTTGTCCGTATTCATCACCCCGACGCAGTTGGGGCCAAAAACTCTTATATTNNGTTTTTCAAGCTCAATATTTTCAGGTATTCCGGTCTCGCTAAAGCCGGAAGCCATGATTATTGCGCCTTTAACGTCTCCGCGTTCAGCCGCCTGTTCAAATACCTCCAATACGCCCTTAGCCGGAATTATCACTTCTATTAAATCTATTCGGTCCTCAATGTCCAGCAGGGACTTATATACCTTATGGCCAAAAATGGTATCCTCGTTTGGATTTACAAAATACACTCTTCCTTTAAACCCAAGACGGATCATATTGTTTGCCACCTGGTAGCCGGCCTTGTTGGGGTTGTTGGATGCACCGACTATGGCGATGCTCTCAGGATAAAAAAATGTATCTAAAGACATTCTATCTCCTCCATTTTTAAAAGGTTATTATATCTGTTCCTTGCTTCTGTCTTAATCTGTTCGATCACTTCATCCGTTATCTTGTCGAATCTGCCCTGCATTCTGATATACTCATCGGCTAAATTCCAGTCTACCGGACGCTGGTTGAGCTTTACCCTTCCGTTTTCCTTTTCCCATAGAAGCCATAAACCGGACCTTACAGCCAGCTTGGCAACTGTTATTGTTTTACTTGCCGGAAACTTCCATCCGGTATTGCATGGGGCATGTACATGTATAAAGCTAGGGCCTTTTTGCCTGGAGGCTTTTTCAACTTTTCTCTTCAGATCCTTTATATTTGCAACGGAAGCAGTAGCCTGGTAATCCAGGTTTTGATGCAAAAGCATGAAATCTATATTCTTGCCGGGCTCTTTTTTGCCGGTGGGCGTCGTTTTGGTCCAGGCACCCAGAGAAGTAGCGCTGCTCCTTTGATTTCCCGTATTCATATAAGCTTCATTGTTATAGCAGAGAAATATTGCTTTATGGCCTCTCTCTATAGCTCCGGACAGTGCCTGCAGCCCAATATCGAAGGTTCCTCCGTCCCCGGCAAAGCCANNCAAGTATATTGACGTCTTCCTTACCTTGAATTTTCAATGCCTCTGAAATACCGGAGGCATAAGCGGGGAGTGAAGCTAAAACCGTTTGTACCGAAGGAATGCCCCATCCGGTCTCATCGCCTCCTCCGGTTAAAATAGCCGAGCAGCTGGGTGGGGTCATAGTCACAGTATTTGGACCCAACACCTCCAGTGAAGCCCTTGCTATCAATTCCATGGGGCAGCCTTCGCATGTAGTCATACCTTTGCTTAATAGCTGTTCTTTTTCAATTGTCATATCCCCCCTTTTTTCAGGTCAATCCATATGGTGTCTTTATATTCAGCATCCTTTTCACACAGCTCTTGAGTTTTAGCAAATACATTCATGATGGTATCCTCCCAGATATCCCTGCCGCCCAGTCCTGCAACAAAGCTGTAAGCGTTTATTTGACCATTGTTCAATCTTATAGACGCCAATACTTCCTCATATAAAGGTCCGAAAGAGCCGACAGAAGATACTCTGTCTATAACGGCTACATTCCTCTTGCCGCTCAATGCTTCAGCAACTGCTTTTTTGGGGAAGGGCCTGAAGCTTACAACTCTTAGAAGGCCTACCCTTTTACCTGCTGCACGCATAGTATCCACAACATGCTTTGCCGTACCGGACATTGAGCCCATGCACACAAGAACCGTTTCCGCATCCTCAAGCCTGTGTGTTTCTATTGCTGAGTATCTTCTGCCGAATATTCCGCTAAACTCTTCGAAGTTCTCATTAAGAACCTTTTCAGACACGTCCATCGCAAGTTTTTGCTGGTATTTCAATTCGGTGAATATGTCCGGAGAGGACAAATTGTTTATGGCATAAGGCATTGATGGATCCAGTGTAAAATTATTAGGGACAAAGTCCTGTATGAATTCAGCTGCTTCTTCCGTATCGGGCACATTGACTGGTTCTGTTAAATGGGATAAAAAGAAGCCATCTATAGAAACCATGGTTGGCAGCAATACTCTTTCATCTTCACTTGTTTTGTAAGCAATCATAACAAAGTCCAGTGCTTCCTGGGGATTCTTGGCAAACAGCTGAAGCCAACCCTGATCTCTCTGTGTCATTATGTCGGAGTGGTCGCACCACAAGCTGCAAGGGGCGGGTAAAGCTCTGTTGACAACGGCCATTACAATAGGCAGCCTTGAGCCGGAAGCTACGCCCGTCATTTCATGCATTAGCGCCAGCCCGTGAGAAGCGCTTGCTGTAAAGGTCCTGACCCCCGTCGATGAAGCGCCTACAACGGCACTTAGAGCGGAATGCTCGGATTCAACATTTATATAGGTTGCATCATATAGTTTCCTGTCAATCAAATCAGAAATTGTTTCTACAATCGGAGTCTGTGGAGTTATCGGGTAAGCCGCCACCAGCTGAACCCTGGACAGCATAACACCGTGTGCAATAGCCCCGTTACCGTCAAGCGCTTTAATCTTGCCCATTTGACCCCCCCCTTTTCTCAAATTTGTCTTCCTCGATAAAAGCTATAGCTTTCCTGGGGCATTCTTCGGCACATATACCGCAGCCCTTGCAGTAGGT
>DPSW01000067.1 GCA_003527145.1 Clostridiaceae bacterium
CAAGATGTCAAAATCCAAGGGCAACACTGTAGATCCCTTTGAAATGTTTGACAAATACGGTGCCGATGCTTTGAGATGGTATCTGCTGTATGTATCTCCGGCATGGACGCCCACCAGATTTGATGAAGACGGCCTCAAGGAAGTTTTGAGCAAATTCTTCGGTACTTTGAGAAATGTATATTCCTTCTTCACTTTGTATGCAAATACGGACAATATAGATCCGAGGGAATTCTTCATAGAATACAAGGAAAGACCGGAGCTGGACAGATGGATACTCTCAAAATACAATAATCTGCTGGCTCAGGTGGAATATGAGATGTCTATATACGACCTGACAAAGTCAGTGAGAAAGATTCAGGACTTCGTCAACGAAGACCTCTCCAACTGGTATATAAGACGTTCTAGGAGGAGATTCTGGGAAACAGAGCTTACAGACGACAAAAAAGCGGTTTACAATACTACCTATGAAATACTTGTCGGATTGACAAAGCTCATAGCTCCATTCTCACCATTCATGGCAGACGAGATGTATAAGGATCTGACAGGCGAATTATCGGTTCATTTAGCCGACTATCCTGTTGCCGACAGATATTTGCTGGAGCCTCACATAGAAGAAAGGATGGATCTGGTGAGAGACCTGGTAAGCCTGGGCAGGTCTGCTAGAGAGCAGGTAAGGATAAAGGTTAGGCAGCCTATTTCAGAGGTGCTGATAGACGGCAAATATGAAGAACTCATATTGGATCTGGTGCCTTTGATCCAGGAGGAGCTCAACGTAAAAGAGGTTGTATTTGCAAAGCATCTTGATGAATATATGCAATTCAACCTAAAGCCAAACTTCAAGATAGCAGGGCCTGTATTGGGCTCAAGGATAAAGCTGCTGGGCAAAGCATTGGCAGCAGTTGACGGCGCAGAAGCAGTTAAGAAGCTGGAAGCGGGAGAAACATTGAAGCTTGCGGTAGATGGGGAAATCCTGGATGTAGTAAAGGATTATGTATTGATCACCATATCCGCAAAAGAAGGCTTCACTGTAGCCATGGAGAATAATCTGTTTGTGATACTGGAGACTACTCTCACCCAGGAGCTCTTGGATGAGGGCTATGCAAGGGAATTTATCTCCAAGGTGCAGCAGATGAGAAAGAACAACGGCTATGAGATGATGGACAGGATAAAGATATTCTATGATGGTGATGATGAGATAGCCAAAGCTGTCAATATCTATATGGATTATATAATGAAAGAGACTTTGGCTGATGCTTTAGAGCGCACCGGGGATGACAGCTTTGAGAAGCAGGACCTGAACGGTCATGACACAGGAATGAAACTGGAAAAACTATAGGAAAAGGCCATCAAGGACAGCAATAACCTGACCTTCGATGGCTTTTATTCATATCCGGATGGCAAAGCAAATGCATATGATAAGCTGCCATGCTGATTTTTATAAATATATATGACATATAGTGCACAATATGGTAGACTATTCTCTGGAAATAAACAGTTTAGTATTTTATAAGCTTTAGGGGGATATTTTTAATATGAAATTCTTAGTTGTTGATGATTCTAGTTTTACACAAATTATGACATCAAATCTACTGAAAAAATTTTTTCCGAATGGAGATATTATCACTGCAAGGGACGGATTTGAAGGACTTGAGAAATATAAAGAGGCTAAGCCCGATTATATATTTGTAGATTTACTGATGCCTAAGTTAAATGGGATAGAATTGATAAAGAAGATTAAAGAATGTGACAAAGATGCTAAAATCTTTGTTATTACTGCAGATGTACAAAAAAGCATAAAGGAAGAGACTGAGGCTCTTGATATCAAAGCATTCATCAGTAAGCCATTTAATGAGGACAAAGGCAAATATGTTTTTAATATTATAAAGGATGATTTAAATGAATGATAAGCCTTCAATAAAGAATAAATCGCTAAAGTATGATATGCTGGCGGAGATGTTCAACATAGGTGTTGGCAAATCTGCCAGTCTGCTTTCGGAGATAATTGGCAGGAAGATATTGCTAGATGTGTCTAAAATCGAAATCTTATGCAATAAAGATAAGAATGAAAAACTGGAAGCAATTCTTTCAAAGATTTCAGATGGAGCTTTGATGGTTTCATCAATTGAATTTGAAGAAAAAATTACCGGTAAAGCTAATCTTATTTTTCCAACTAATAAAATGAGAACATTCATAAACCTTTGTATGAATCAAGAGATAGATAATTGTGGAGGCGAAATTAATTTCACCGACATTGATTTTGATGTCATTAAAGAGATTGGGAATATTGTATTGAATTCTATAATGGGGGAAATAGGTAATTTTTTGGACGTAAGTTTAAATTATTCTTTGCCCCAGGTTGAAATTTTCGATAGGAAAAGTTTTAAATCGGGAATTGAAAACACTGGATGGTCATGCATAATAATGTTGTATATATCATTCACTATTGATGGTACTGAAGTACGAGGGGCAATTATCATAAATCTTACATTGAATTCGTTAAATGAATTATTAAGAATAATAGATAAAATGGAAGAGGATCTCTATGAATAATGCAATATTTGGTATTCTTGAAAATCTAAATGAAGGAGTTATTGTACTGAATGGCAAATTGGAGGTTTTGTTTTGGAATAACTATATGGAACATATTACCGGCTTTAAACGGGAGAATGTCATATCGGAAAACCTCTATAAAGTATTGCCCGGATTAGATAAAAATTATATCAAGAAATCTTTAGAAGATGCTATGGCTAGAGGCTATAAATCTTTTTTTTCTGCTGCTATACATAAAGGATTGATAAATGAAAAATTGGAATTAAACTTGAGAATAAGCAGATATGAACAGGATGAATCAAAGCTTTTGATTATTGAATGCATAGATGTTACAAATCAATTTACCCGAATTAATCAACTTAAAGAATATATGAATGAGCTTTGCACCTTGAACAAGAAGTTGAAACAGAAAGAAAAAATGATAAAAAAGCTAGCCTACTATGATGATCTTACGGGATTGGCCAATAGAACGCTTTTTTATAAAATTGCTGAAGAATT
>DPSW01000080.1 GCA_003527145.1 Clostridiaceae bacterium
ATTGCATAATAATGCGATTGAGTGTATAATGTTGATTCGTGAATAAATTATAGATGATGGGATGTTAGGAGGAAGAAATGTTGAAAAAGATGTTAAAAAAATTAATTCTGCTAACTGTTACAGCAATTATTGCTTTATCTTTTGCGGGATGCGGGAAAAAAGCAGATAAACTTGTGGTAGGTACAAGTGCGGATTATCCGCCCTATGAGTTTCACATGATGGATGGAGGAAAAGATAATATAGTAGGCTTTGATATTGATATCGCTGCAGAGATTGCAAAGGACATGGGAAAAGAGCTTGAGATCAAGGATATGGATTTCGCAGCACTGTTAGGCGCCCTTGAAGCGGGGAAGATCGATATGGTTCTGGCGGGCATGACTCCTGATAATGAAAAAAGAAAGAATGCAGATTTCTCAGAGATATATTATAAGGCTGAACAAGGCGTCGTTATCAGGGCAGAAGACAAAGATAAATATAAAACTGCTGAGGATTTTAAAGATGTGAAGGTAACAGTACAGCAAGGCACTTCCCAAGAAAAAATAGCCGGCACTCAATTGATAGGATGCCAATTAAAAACTCTAAAAAAGGTTGGAGATCTTGTTTTGGATCTTAAATCAAAAAAATGCGATGCTATTATTGTGGAGCTGCCTGTTGCAAAAGCATATGTCAAAGAAAATCCTGAACTCATCATAAGTGAAGTACAGGTGCAGGATGAAGTCGGGGGAGCAGCGGCAGCCGTTGCAAAAGGAAACACAAAGCTGCTTGAGCAGGTTGACAAAACATTAAAAAGACTTGCCAATGAGGGCAAAATAGACGAGTATGTGACAAATGCAATAAAGCTTTCTTCTGAAGCTGCAGAATAAGGCTGATTTAAATGAATAATTATAATTTTTTGAAAATGTGAGGAAGCAGTTGTAGGGGGAAGAACTTTGAGCTTTTTATTTTTAAATAAATACGCTTGGTATTATATAAACGGTGCCAAAAACACGATACTTCTTACTTGTATAGCACTATTCTTTGGCATAATATTGGGCCTTATGTTTGCATTGCTGAGATTGTCGGATAATAAGGCCTTGAAATATGTCGCAGTGACATATATTGAAATCATAAGAGGCACACCGATATTGATTCAAATAATGATACTTTATTTTGGTGTAACACAATATATCAGTTTTCCGGAGATACCTGCGCTGTCAAAGCTGATAGGTTACGATTCATCGGATTTTATGGCGGGAGCCGCAGCTGTGGCAATCAACAGCGGAGCGTATGTAGCTGAGATCATCCGGGCAGGTATACAATCCATAAGCAAAGGGCAGATGGAAGCCGCCAGATCCTTGGGGCTTACAAAGTCGATGGCAATGCGGTATGTAATAGTACCCCAAGCCTTCAAAAATATACTTCCTGCATTGGGAAATGAATTTGTTACCTTGATTAAGGAAACCTCCGTCGTATCAGTAATAGGGATAATGGAGCTTACTAAGGCCGGAGATATTGTAAGAGGTGCTACGGCGAAGGGCTTTGAGCCTCTCATAGTAGCTGCGGTTATATATTTTTCCATCACTTTTACGGCATCCAAGCTTGTTGGTTTGCTTGAGAGGAGGATGAGAGTAAGTGATTAAAGTATCAAATTTGCATAAAAGATTCGGAAAGCTTCATATTTTAAAAGGTATAAATGCTCATATAGAAAAGGGAGAGGTTGTTGTTGTTATAGGTCCAAGCGGCTCCGGAAAGAGCACTTTCCTCAGATGCCTTAATATGCTTGAAGTGCCGGATGAGGGCCAAATATTATTTAAGGACACCATAATGAACAGCAAAAAAACAAATATAGATAAGCAAAGAGAAAAGATGGGCATGGTATTTCAGCAGTTTAATCTTTTTCCTCATATGACTGTTATGGAAAATATAACTTTAGCGACCATAAAGCTAAAAAAGAAGAGCCAGAAAGAATCCGAAAAAGAAGCCCTGGATTTGCTGAGGAGGGTCGGACTTGAGGATAAAGCCGGCAGTTATCCGAACCAGCTTTCAGGAGGGCAAAAACAGAGGATCGCGATAGTAAGGGCGCTGGCCATGTCGCCGGAGGTAATGCTCTTTGATGAGCCCACATCAGCTCTTGATCCCGAGATGGTGGGAGAGGTTTTGGAAGTGATGAAAAGGCTGGCGGCAGAAGGCATGACCATGGTGGTAGTTACACATGAGATAGGCTTTGCGAGAGAAGTCGGCAGCAGGATATTGTTCATGGACAACGGTCTTATAGCAGAAGAGGGAACTCCGCNNCTCAAAACGGCAGAACCAGGGAATTTCTAAGCAAAGTCCTTTAAATCAATAAGAAATATGACAGTTGGAGCTTAACACAGCTTTAACTGTCTTTTTGATGCTCAAGATAATCTATGATAGCTTTTTCATTATCTTATATATGCTATGCATAGCCCCATGAAGTTCATCAATATCCTCAGCCGATAATTGCTCAGGTTTGCTCATGATCATATCCAGCGCTTCTTTTCGAAAATCATTGAGATAGTCTATTCCTGATTGTGTAATTGATACCTTGACAGAGCGCCTGTCTTTTTTATCATGAATTCTTACAATCAAATTGTTCTCTTCCAGCTTGTCTGTTAAATGAGTCATTTGCTGCTTCAAAATGTTTAAACCGGCAGCAAGCTCCGACATGGAGATAGGTTCCTTGCCTTTCAAATATAGCAATATGTGAATTTGCATAGGGCTTAAGGTTTTTACTGTTTTTTCTAAAGGCTTGATAAGATTATTTTTAAACATGGGCATTAAATGAAAAAGGTCGTTAGCCAACTGCTCAATTATTTTATCCGGCATTCTACCACAATCCCTTCCATGCACTCAATATCTTCTCTGAAATCAAATGATTTTGTAAATACTATTTCATATAATAGTTCAAATTTAACAATTGACAAATACATTCTTAAGGTGTAATTTAATATAGTAAATAATTGTTTATTATAAACATGTATTTATAATATTATAACACCTTTATAATAATATGTCGAGGGAGATGAAACATGTTAAAGCTGAAAGGTTATCTTAGGCCATTTATTGTGTCTATCACTGCAATTATCGCGCTGCTTTGGGTTCAGGCTGCTTGTGATCTGTCATTGCCTGGCTACACCTCTAACATTGTAAATATCGGTATTCAGCAAGGTGGAATAGAGAACGGAGTACCTAAAGCAATACGCAAAAGCGAGTTTGATAGACTCATACTATTTATGAATGAAGAAGATAAAGCGGAGGTATCGAAAAGCTATACTATTTTGGATAAAAGCAGCATATCTCAAAATGATTACGATCATTATACAAAGATTTACCCTCGTCTATCAGAAGAACCTATTTACACATTGAATGCAAATTCAAAGAATGAAATAAGCCGGCTTAATTTGATCATGAGCAAGCCCATCCTTGTCGCAGAAGCTTTGGAGAAAATGGGCATATCTCTTTCGAACATACCGCCGGCTCAGATAGAGTCTATGAAAAACAGCGCTGGTGAGAGGTTTGCGGGTATGCCCGATTCCATGATAACCCAGGGCGCAACCTCCTATATCCGTAAGGAATATAAAATTTTAGGAATGGATACTGATAAGATTCAAACAAGCTATATACTGCGTTCCGGTGCAATTATGCTGCTTATAGCATTGCTGAGCATGGGCGTCACCGTAGCTGTAGGATATTTTGGTTCAAAGGTTGGGGCAGGGCTTTCCATGAATCTTAGAAAAGATGTATTCGGAAAGGTCATAAGCTTTTCCAGCAGCGAATTTGATAAATTCAGTACCGCATCGCTGATCACGCGAACCACTAATGATATTCAGCAGATTCAAATGTTGACGGTAATGCTTTTGAGAATTGTTTTCTATGCTCCCATATTAGGTATAGGAGGGGTAATAAAGGTTTTTAAAAGCGATTACTCCATGGCCTGGATTATTGGAGTGGCGGTAGCTGCTATTTTGATCTTAGTGGCTGCTATGTTTTATATAGCAATTCCGAAATTCAAAGCGGTGCAAAAGCTTGTAGATAGACTGAACCTGGTAACAAGAGAGATACTTACGGGGATATTGGTCATACGTGCATTCAATACTCAAAAGCATGAAGAGAAAAAATTTGATATTGCAAGCAGAGACCTGACAAAAAAGAATCTGTTTATCAATAGAGTAATGTCTCTCATGATGCCGGCAATGATGCTGATCATGAATGGAGTCACTTTATTGATCGTTTGGGTAGGCGCTCGTCAGATTGATCAGGGTGCAATGCAGGTTGGCAATATGATGGCTTTTATACAGTATACTATGCAGATCATTATGGCGTTTTTAATGATTTCCATGGTTTCCATAATGCTGCCCCGGGCCGCTGTTTCTGCTGAGCGCATAGAAGAGATCTTAAGCTCG
>DPSW01000362.1:0-9912 GCA_003527145.1 Clostridiaceae bacterium
TATGTAGAATTTTAGGGTTATTATATATAATAGTTAAGTGTGGAAATATTCACCATAAATATGAGCGCAATGTAAGGAGGAAGAGTTTTGAAAATACGAAGCATTAGTACCAGAATTATTCTATGGTTTGGACTGACACTAACGATTATGATGATTGGCCTTGGAACCCTATTAAATTTTAAGGTGATGGATGTCATAAAGTCGTCTACTATAGAATCAAGCAGGCAGATTGTAAATGCCAAAGCTAATGAAGTAGGTAATGAGATGAGGGGCTTTCTGGAACAGATGAAAATGGTTTCCCAATCAGATATTGTCAAATCTATGGATTTTGAAAGAATAAAGCCGTTCTTAAAATCTATGGTGCTGGAAGGCCGGCACAGAAGCATGACTGTAGCCAATTCTGATGGAATAGGATGGTCTACATTAAATGTGGATCTGAATATTTCAGAGCAAGAGCAATATAAGAAGCTTATTCTGGAAGGGCAAGAATATTTGGTATCTCAACCCTTTATGACTGATGTGCATCCTATGCCCATATCTGTAATATCCTACGCAGTCAAAAATGATAGTAAAAATGTAGGCTTAGTAAATATTGTTGTAGGCGTAGATTTTTTAAGTGAAATTTCATCAAAAATCAATTTGGGCGGTTCCGGTTTTGGATGGATCATAGATGGGAATGGTCTGATAATAGCTCATGAGAACCAGGAATATGTTATGAAGACAAACATAAAAGATATGAGGGAACTGGGATACGTAGGGCTGGATGAAAAATATGAAAGCATATTGAATAATCAAAATGGCAACGAGTTGTATACCGATCCCAATGGAGCGGATTTTTATTTGATTTATGAAGACATTCCAAGCACACCTGGGTGGAAATTCTTGGTTTCCGTTCCCTCTTCAGATCTTATGAAACAGGCAGCTAATGTTAAAAATATTATGATAGCCTTTGTAGGGCTAATAATATTGGCAGTATTTTTAATTGCTATTATATTATCAAGATTTGTTACAAAAGAATTAATACAAGCTGCAAAAACAGTGAAGTCATATGCAAATGGCGACTTTACTGCAAATATACCTGAGAAGACGATGAGCCTGAAGGATGAAATAGGTGAGTTAGGCAGAGGAATCAATGAAATGAAAAACTCAATGAAAAGCATGATATCCAATGTTTTACTCGCTTCTGAAGAGCTTGGGGCAGTGGCGGAGCAAAGCACATCCATCACTCAGGAAATGACCAGCACTGCTCAAAATCAATCCAGCTCGATGACGGAGCTGACAAAAACAGTGGACGAAATGGCGCGCTCCATTGGGCAAGTTGCCGAAAGCACGAACAAGTTGGCAGAAATAGTCAGCAAGGTTTCTTTAAGCGGTGCTACAGCAAGGGATAAAGCTGATGAAGCGGTACAAAACTCCCAAAGCGGTAAAGAAGATATGAACACTATTCAAAGTGAAATGAGCATAATAAATGAGTCTATCAACGAGCTGTCGGAATCGGTTCTTCAAGCAGGAAAGTCTGCTACTGAGATAAGGGATATAGTAAAATTGATAGAAAATATTTCTCAGCAGACTAATCTGCTTGCTCTAAATGCTGCTATAGAGGCCGCCAGAGCTGGGGATGTAGGAAGAGGCTTTGCCGTTGTTGCTGACGAAATCAGGAAACTGGCTGAAGATTCTTCAAAAGCTACTAAGAATATTGCAGAGCTTATCGATAAGGTTGATGATGTAATTCAAAATGCAGTGGAGCAAACTAAGAGCAATACTGTAAAGATAGAAGAAAGTGCCGGACATATAAATTCTGCAGGCGGCACATTTGAAAAAATATATGCTTCGGTTCAGGAAACCAATACTATAATACAAAGCATAATAAAAGATATAAACAATATAAATGAGTTTGCTCAAGAGGTAGCATCGGCTACAGAAGAACAGTCTGCTTCAAGCGAAGAAATATTGGCAACAGCAGAAAATGTGAATGAGATGTCTGAGAAGGTTGCTTCTGGAAGCAATGAAGTGGCGAGCAGTGCTGAAAATCTTGCCAACCGGGCTATAGAATTGCAAAAGGCAGTATCCAAATTTAAAATATAAATAAAATCAAAGTTACCTGATATTAATGTGTATAACGAGAAGAATGAGCCTGTTTATGGCGCATAAAAACTGGTATGGAAAGAAGCTGCTTTAGATTAGCAGCTTCTTTTTGAACCGTCAGCATAAACTACGTATCCTCTTTGGAATATGCCCTTATAGTAATCTATTTGGAAACCGGGCACTAAATCTGAAATATCTTTTTCCACTGAGAACTTGATATCATCTGACGAAAATACTTCGTCTCCTTCTTGAGGCTCTCCCGGAGCCAATCCAAATACAGGGCCTGCTCAGCCATAGCCTTTGACTATGATTCTATAATTTTTTGAGCCGCCTTCCATAAGCTGATGCCTAGCATTTTCCGAAATGGATATATTCATAACTTTCACCTCATATAATTATTACCTATAACCCCTAGGGGGTATAATATTATTATAAATGCTTGCTTTTGAAAATGCAATAGATATATCAATTTTAGTATGAGAATTTATAAATTTTTTAATAATATTTTTTAAAAATAAGGCAGAACGATAAACTTCATAATAATGGTATTAGTGATGTGATATAATGGATATTATTGAAGATAGGCTTTAATTTAATTTGCTGAATTGGGGGTATGAGTATGGGAAAAATAAAAAAGTTTATAAAATATTATAGTCCGTATAAAAGAATATTTTTTATGGATATGTTATGTGCTTTTGCGGCAGCAGGTGTAGATCTTTTGTTTCCGGTAGTAGTAAGATTCTTATTGAATGAGGCCATCGCAAAGGGAGGCGGAGCCTCTGCAAGTCTTATAATAAAGATCGGGCTTTTGATGTTGGTTCTTTATTTTGTACAATATGCCTGCAATTATTTTGTAACGGCTTGGGGTCATATTATGGGAGCAAGAATGGAGTATGATATGAGGAATGACATATTTAATCATCTCCAAAAACTATCCTTCTCATTTTATGATAACAACAAGACCGGTCAACTCATGTCAAGGATTGTAAATGATTTATTTGATATTTCAGAGCTCGCTCATCATGGACCTGAAGAAATATTTATTTCTTTAGTTAAAATAATAGGTTCTTTCCTGATTTTACTCAGCGTTGATTGGAGGCTGACATTAATAGTATTTGCCTTTATACCTCCTATGGCTTATTTTGCTTTTATATATAATAAAAAGATGAGATCGGTTTTCATGAGAAACAGGCAGAAGATTGCTGATGTAAACTCTCAGCTTGAAGACAGCATTTCTGGGGTCCGTGTGGTCAAATCCTTTTCAAATGAAAATATTGAAATATTCAAATTTAATAAGGGGAACCTGGAATTTCTTCATACAAAAGAAGAAAGTTATGGTTATATGGGCAAGTTTTTTAGCGGCGTAACCTTGTTTCAAGGGATAATATATGTTATTACAATCATAACAGGCGCCCTTCTCATGCGGACAGGCAGTGTAAAGCCCACTGATCTGGTTGCCTTTCTGCTATATATAAACACTTTGCTAAATCCCATAAGAGCACTGATAAACTTTACTGAGCAATTCCAGAAAGGCATGACAGGATTTGAAAGATTTTTGGACATATTAGACACTGAACCTGATATATTGGATAGTGAAGATAGCATAGAAATAAATGAAGTGAAAGGCAAAATTACATTTGATGATGTATCATTCAGGTATAGCACAGGCAAGTATGTTTTGGAGAATATCAACCTGAATGTAGAGCCTGGAGAGACTGTAGCTTTAGTAGGGCCTTCAGGAGGCGGCAAATCCACCATCTGCAGCCTCATACCAAGATTTTATGAAGCAACGGAAGGCCGAATATTACTGGATGATATAGATGTCAAAAATATTAAATTGAAATCCTTAAGGAAAAATATTGGGATCGTACAGCAGGATGTTTATTTATTCGCAGGTACGGTAATGGAAAATATCAGATACGGCAAGCCGGAGGCTACAGAATCAGAAGTTATTGAAGCTGCAAAGCAAGCCAATGCCCATGATTTTATAATGGAGCTGGAAAATGGTTACGATACTTATGTAGGAGAAAGAGGAGTCAAGCTGTCGGGAGGGCAGAAGCAGAGGATAAGCATTGCCAGGGTATTTTTAAAAAATCCTCCTGTATTGATTTTGGATGAAGCTACTTCTGCACTGGATAATCAAAGCGAGAAAATAGTTCAGGATTCTCTGGAAAAACTTTCGACAAACAGAACAACCTTTGTCATAGCTCATCGCCTTTCTACTATAAGAAATGCAAAAACCATTCTGGTGCTTACGGATAATGGCATTGTTGAAAAAGGCAGCCATAGCGAATTGATAAAGAATAATGGTGAATATGCTAATTTATATTATGCACAATTTATGGATGATGATGAGATGTCTATATAAAAATCAGCCCTGAAATTTTAAATCTCAGGGCTGATTTTATCCCTATTAAATATACTGTTGCCAATATAATCCCAGATATTTGTTTCAAGCCATCCATCACAGTTATTCGTGATTTCAACCACTAAGAAACAATCATAGCTATCCAGAACTTCTTTGATGGACTCATATATTGTGCTTATATCCTGACTGGACTTGATTATCCATAGATTATTGAAGCACTGTACCCAACTATCCTGATCGGTGCAGTCTTTTATTACTTTATATAAGCTGTATGTTTTTTTACTGTTCCTGCTTATATCATAACTAATCAAGTATGCTTTCAATCAATCATCCCCTTAAGCAGGTTTTATCACCTATAAAACCTTACAAACTTTATGGAGTAAATATCGCATAAGAGTAAGTCATCTGTTTCAGTCTCAATGATAATTATATAACTGATTCCGACATCTACTAAAGTTCCCTCTCTATCAACCAGCATGTTAGTGCCTATTAAGAACTCCACTTTGACCTTGGAACCTATTTGGGTTTTTAAATATCCTTGTGTATATTGAGTGTCCATAACCACAGGAGGGATTGCCGACTGCAGCATTTCCTGCATTGGCATTTGAGCTACTGAAGGCATTTGTGCTACTGAAGGCATCTGTTGAATCTGCGGCGCCTGGCTCATGCCTTGAGAGATTGCAGGCGTTTGGTATTGCATCATTTGATTTCCAGAGGTTCCATATGGATATCCGGCTCCTCCCATTTGCTGAAGAGGCATAACAGGTATATTGTTAACTCTATAATCCATACAGCTCATTTTTGCACTCCTTTCAAATCAGGTAAGGTAGTATAATTGGGTAGGGTTGTAGAAGCAATGCTGTTCAATTCTGGTAGAAAAGCTGCCGGTTCCGTTGTATGGAAATGTTTGGGGGCATATAGGCTGAAAAGGGTTGAAGTACCAAAGGCTCCAAGCTGCTCCTAAGATTTTGTTCCCTGCCAATGCCCAATCAGCGATATCGTAATGTATTTGTTCCGGGGGATTTGCCCATATAGTTTGTGGATTAGGCATGCCGCCAAGAACAGAGGTCATGCAATCGAATTGGCCGGGTTGATTGAGAATCCTTCTCAAATCACCTTCGCCGGTTCTGAGATACTCGCCGTTGGGCACGTTGACTCTGTTCATGACGACCGTAGCTACCGCTTTCATCCCATTTTCGCCTTCACCGCCGGCTTCGCATTTAATCAGTCTTGCAAATAGCTCTCTAATGTCGTAGGCCATAAAATACACCTCTAGCACAATGTTAATAACATTATATGTATCAAAATCCATACTGACACAATAAAAATATTTATAAAAAATAAATAAGCAAACAATGTTAAAAAATAAACAATTATTAAAATATTCTAATAATACTGCAATCTATGTTGTAAATCATAAAAATTATTGGTAGAATTGTAATGTAAAGTTATAAATGGAGGCATTTAATATCGCTCAAAAAACTTTTGCAAATTCTATAAAGTATAGCAGCACATTGTTTATTGAGGGGATATTTTATGTATAATAAAAAATGAGGAGGTATTCCATGGACAAGTTAATGGAAATCAACGGCATTATCAATGGCTTTGTATGGGGCCCATACATGTTGGTACTATTGGTAGGAACTGGTGTTTGGCTCACTTTCCGCACTAATTTTATGTCTATTGCTAAACTAGGTTATATTCTTAAGAACACCCTTTTGAAGATGTTCACCAAAGAAGGTAAAGGTGAAGGCGAAATCACTGCTTTCCAAGCAGTTGCAACGGCCCTGGCAGCTACAGTTGGTACAGGAAATATTGCTGGAGTTGCTACAGCTATAGCAATCGGTGGTCCGGGAGCAGTATTCTGGATGTGGTTATCAGCTATATTTGGCATGACTACTAAATTTGGAGAAGTTGTACTTTCTATTAATTACAGAGAAAAGACTCCCGATGGACGTTTCGTGGGCGGCCCTATGTACTACATTGAAAAGGGCTTAAAGATGAAATGGCTGGCATATGTATTTGCGGCATTTGGGGCGCTGGCAGCCTTTGGTATAGGAAACATGGTTCAGTCAAACTCTGTTGCTGCTTCTTTAGAAGTATCTTTTGGTATAAATAAACTGGTTACAGGTATTGTATTAGCAGTATTAGCAGCTATTGTTATAATAGGCGGTATCAAAAGAATCGGCCAAGTAACTGAAAAGCTTGTGCCCTTTATGGCCGCATTTTATATTATTGGCGCTTTGATAATAATATTCTCCAATATATCTCATATAGGAGAGGCTTTTAGATTAATATTTGGAAGCGCTTTCTCGGGCAGTGCTGCAGTCGGAGGCTTTGCCGGCTCCACTATGAAGATAGCTATGACAAAAGGTATTGCACGTGGAGTATTCTCAAACGAGGCAGGTCTTGGCAGTGCCCCTATAGCTCACGCAGCAGCTACAACTGATCACCCTGTACGCCAGGGACTCTGGGGAGTATTTGAGGTATTTGTAGATACGATAGTTATATGTTCTTTAACTGCTCTTTCCATCATCATGTCAGGTGTTTGGAACAGCGGTGCAACTGGCTCAGAACTTACTACTATGGCTTTTAATGAAGGGCTCCCGGGACCTGGAGGATATATAGTATCTGTAGGTATATTGTTGTTTGCATTTTCCACTATACTGGGCTGGGCATATTATGGGGAACGCTGCGCAGAATATCTATTCGGATCTAAAGTCAATATGATATACAGAATAATTTGGATACCATTTATAGTTATAGGTGCTATCGGCGGCTTGAATCTGCTTTGGGATTTAGCTGATACTTTAAACGGTTTGATGGCTATTCCTAACTTAATAGGTGTTTTAGGATTAAGCGGAGTTGTGATCAAGCTCACTAAGGAATTCTTTTCAAAGCAATATATAGAGGAAAAGAGAAATATAAAGGCATAAAATAAAAAATATAATAAAGCGAGGATGCAGTTCCTCGCTTTATTATATTTTAAAAAAGAAAGATTTAATTTTTATGCCTCTTGATATAATCTTCAATAAGCGAATCATAGGCCTTCATAAGCGATAATATAGTTTCGTTTTTAGAAGACTCATAGTTAAACTCATCCACATTCGAAATCGGAAGCACCTTTGGTGAAGTTCCGGTTATGAAAAGACCATCACATTTTTCTAAAAAAGATTTATGTATAGATGCTTCAATGATCTCTATGCCCAAGCTTCTGGCCAGTTCAATTACACGGGTTCTGGTGACCCCAAGAAGCACCTCTTGTTTAGGTGAAGTATAAAGTGAATTGTTTTTTACAAAAAACACATTGGATTTGCTGCCCTCAGTTATTTCACCTGCTTCATTTACCAAAAGCGCTTCATAAGCACTGCTCTCTGATAGGGCCTTATTAACTCTTTCTCTTAATCCGGAGTTTTGGACTTTTGCATTCGGGTTTTCCCTAAGAGCATTGAACAATATGGCTTTGATTCCCTTCTCATAAAGCTCAGGCTGGGGATAATTGCTCTGAATAAAGAATATAGAGTAATCAATGTAGCTTTTGTCACCTTTGTAAACAAGAATTTTTAAATTTTTAGCAGGTTTATTATTAACCTCTATAAGCTTTTTAATATTTGAAGCAATACTGCCGGATAATGGTCTTATATCCATACTGATCATTTCTGAGGACTTCACCAATCTATCCATATGCTCCTCTAAAAACAGAGGAACTCCATCAATGACTCTTATTACTTCATATACTATGTTTGCTGCGAAATCATTGCAGGACTTATATGATTCTCGATCTATCATGCTTCCATTACATATCAGGTATTTTTCAATGATTTCATTTTTCAAGCTATCATCTCCTATATTATTTTCATCATAGGTATTATACCACAATTTAAGCTATTTTTTCGAATTGCATTATTTCGCTGCATTCTTTATGGGGTTAGGCTTATGAAGCACTTGTCTTTTATTTATTGCTTTTAAACTTGCTAAATTTTGCATATAATCTAATATATACTATAACAGGAGGGATGTTTATGCCCAATTTATTTGAGGTGCTTTTGCGGCTGGGAATAGCAGCAATTCTGGCAGGACTTGTGGGGCTGGAAAGGGAGACCTCAAACCGTCCTGCCGGCTTGCGAACTCATATACTTGTGAGTGTGGCTTCCTCACTTGTCATCATAGGAAATCTATATGCCTTTGACTTGTTTAAAAATCAAACCAGCATGGATCCGATGAGGTTGGGAGCGCAAGTGATAAGCGGCATAGGTTTTTTAGGAGCGGGTACGATCATTAAGGAAGGCCCTACTATAAGAGGCTTGACTACAGCTGCCAGTCTTTGGTCTGTCGCGTGTATAGGTTTGGTTTGCGGAATAGGCTTTTATATGGGAGCGATCTTTGCCACGGGATTTGTACTGCTGTCTCTGATTGTGTTAAATAAGCTGGAAATTATGATAAATAAGAAGAATGCGTATCTCAATTTAAGCGTAAAGTCTATAGACAGACCGGGTCAAATCGGCAGGATTGGTATNNGGTATTGAGCTTGGAAGACTTAATGTTGCGATAAAAAATATATCAATAGAGAATATTGATGATTTTAATGTGATAATAAAGCTTACATTAAAAAGCCTGAAGGACATCAAAGCTGAGAATATAATTGAAGCAATAGGCGATATTGAGGGCATAAGCCTTATTGAACTGAATTAAAACTTCTTCCACTGTATAAAAGAATGGTGTATAATATCTACAACTGCACATTGAATTGCGCAGTATAATAACTATATGAGGTACAAAAGAAGATGAGAATAGATTCAAAGAATGGTATTTACAAGAGATTTGCGGTTATGGGAGGAACTTTTGATCCGATACATTATGGACATTTAGTTACTGCAGAGGCAGTTAGAGATAAGTTCAAACTGGACAAGGTTCTTTTTATGCCTACAAAGAACCCCCCTCACAAGATGCACAGGCCTGCCTCTGATGTAAATCACAGATATCTTATGACAGTGCTGGCGACAATTACAAATCCTTACTTTGAAGTATCAAGGCTGGAAATAGAGAGAAGCGGTATGACTTATACTGTGGATACCATAAGAGCGCTTCGCAGTATTCATGGTGATGATGCTGAGATATATTTTATTACGGGTGCGGATGCAATATTGGAAATACTCACCTGGCATAATGTTGAGGAGCTTTTGGGGATCTGCAGATTTGTAGCAGCTACAAGGCCCGGTTTTTATAGAAAAGATATGGAACAAAAACTTATGGAAATTAAGTCTAAGTATGATAAGGAAATATTCAGCATTGAAGTTCCTTCTCTGGCTATTTCGTCTACAGATATCAGAGACAGGATATTAAATAATAAAACCATAAGATATCTTCTTCCTGAAGCTGTTGAGCATTATATCAGAAAAAGCCGGCTATATTCGAAATAATGGAGAATGAAATAATATGTTAGATTTATCCGATATATA
>DPSW01000362.1:9952-10092 GCA_003527145.1 Clostridiaceae bacterium
AAGCCAGACTGGCCGGATTGATACATGATTGCAGCAAGGAAGAAAAATATGATGATTTGGTTTATTATGCGAGAAAATCCGGATTCCCTGTAGATCAGGAAAGCTACAGGATACCTGAGGTATTGCATGGGCCTGCTTCG
>DPSW01000362.1:10107-16182 GCA_003527145.1 Clostridiaceae bacterium
ATACCATGTGACAGGCAGAGAAAGCATGACACTAATGGAAAAGATTATTTTTATTGCTGATTACATTGAACCCTCAAGAAAGTTTAAAGGGATAGAAGAAATAAGGGCTTTGGCTTATAATGATTTGGATGGCGCCGTGCTATATGCTCTTGATTTAACAATCTTGTATGTTATAGAGAAAAAAGGATTGCTTCATCATGATACGGTTAGTGCAAGGAACTTTCTGATAGGTAGTGCCACACAAATATGAATGGNNTTTTATCGCATCATTTTTAGTTTTTGCTATTGTTATTGGAGGGGCAACATATTATTATCTAGGAAGATTTAAAGCCAGCAATTCGGATTTTGCTCAGATAGTGGAAGAAAATCCGGACCTTCAACCTCCCAGCGCCAAGGATGATCCTATCATAAACTTTCTTATAATGGGAATAGATGATGCAAGATCGGATTTTATGATGGTGCTGAGATTTAATAAGGAAAACAACAAAGCTGCTGTTATATCTGTCCCAAGAGATACAAGGGTCAATATAGGCAATTATGGTTATAATAAGATTAATTCGGCTGTGGCAAGAAAAGAAGGAGCGCCTTTGGCTATGGATACTGTAGGAGATCTTTTAGATATTCCTATACATTATTATATAGAGATGGACTTCAAAGGCGCCGAAAAAATAATAGATATTATGGGCGGTGTCAGGATAAAGGTCCCTGAAAACATGAAATATGATGACCCCACCCAAAATCTTCATATAGATATAAAGGCCGGAGAGCAGGTTTTAAATGGCAGGAACTCAGTTCATTTTGTCAGATACCGTGCCACTTATTCTAATGGAGATCTGGGAAGGATACCAAATCAGCAGGAATTTGCAAAAGCATTGATCAAGCATATGACCAGCCCTAAAATATTGCCCAAGGCTTTTTCCATACTGGATACGGCCAGCAAGTATATCAAAACCAATATGGAGCAAACTGAAATGGCATCCTATGCGCTAAGATTAAAGGATATTGATCCGGAAAACATAAAGATGTATACTTTACCGGGAGATGGAACTTATATAAACAAGGTTTCTTATTTTGTCTACGATGAGGAGAAGCTCAAAGAGATGACTGAAGAGATAAATGATGAAATAGGGCTTCAAAAGAGTGCGGAAGAAAAAGTTAAAGATGAAGAAAATGATGATATTGCGGGTTAGATACAGCATCAGCCAAGAAAATCAGCCAGAAGAACGAGTTAATTTAAAATGCAGGAGGGATATTATTGGAGAATAGTTCTAGAGCTAAAGTCGATGAGGTTATCCAGATATTGCAGGATAAAAAGGCAAAGGATATAAAAGTTCTTGATATACATGAATTATCTGCTTTAAGCGATTATTTTGTTATAGCTACCGGCACTTCTACTACCCATGTTCAAGCTCTTTGCGATAATGTTGAAGAAAAGATGGGGGAAGCCGGTTATACAATGCATCATAAAGAAGGCTTCAGAAGCGGCAGGTGGATTCTATTGGATTATTATGATGTGGTTATTCATATTTTCTATGAAGAGGAAAGAAAGTTCTACAATCTAGAGAGGCTTTGGGTAGATGCAAAAACAATAGAAGTAGAGGAATAGCTTATTGTATAAAACCTTACTTCCTTTATGGATGTGGGTTTTTGTTTGTGATACAATAGACAATATACATGTAATATGAGGAGGGTAGTCCTTGAAAAATAATATACATCCTATATTAAAAGCATTGGTACCTATTGTTGAAGGTTTAGCACAAACCTTCGGTAAAAACTGTGAAGTTGTGCTTCATGATATAAGCAACCCTCAAAATTCTATAGTTGCCATAGCAAACGGTCACGTNNCCGGCAGGACTGTAGGCGGGCCTATGAGCGAATATGGTTTGGCAACCTTGAAAAAGGCTCAGTTTGACAAGCATAAGATAAATTATATGAAAAAGACTTCTGATGGCAGGGTTTTAAAGTCTTCTCTCATGTATATAAAGGATGAGAAAGGAGAAGTCATAGGTTTCTTATGCACTAATTTTGATATATCTGAAATTACTGTTGTAAAGAATATTTTGAGTGATATGATTGATATTGATACCCCTGGCACTCCCGGTGAAAGTCAGGAAGAGAGCTTTGGAAGCACTATAAATGAGGTCCTCAGCAATATCGTCAATAAGACATTGGAGTCCTTTGGCAAGCCGGTAGCATTTATGTCAAAGGAGGACAAGGTAAATATAGTAGAAACCTTGGAGGATAAAGGCGTTTTCCTCATAAAAGGTGCAGTAGATTATGTTGCAAAAGTGCTTTGTGTTTCCAGGTACACAATTTATAATTACTTGGATGAAATAAGAGTAAATGAATAAATTTTAAGGAGGTTTTACTATGGTGAAAGAAGTTATTAGCACAACCAATGCTCCAGGTGCTATAGGACCTTATTCACAAGGTATAAAATTTGGGAATCTTATGTTTGTATCAGGGCAAACGCCTCTAAATCCGGCAACGATGAAAATTGCCGAAGGAGATGTTCAATGCCAGGCAAAACAGTGCCTTGAGAATATAAAAGGAATTCTTGAGTCTGCAGGAACCAATCTCGATAATGTGCTCAAGACCACTGTTTTTATTAAAGATATGAACAGCTTCAGTAAGATTAATGAAATATATGCCCAGTACTTCACAAAGAATCAACCGGCCAGATCCTGCGTAGAAGTTGCAAGACTGCCTATGGATGTTTTGGTTGAAATCGAAGTCATAGCTTACATACCGTAGGAAACAATAAAGAGGCCTGCTTACCAAAGGCGGCCTCTTCTTCTATTCATAAAGAGTACAGGAGCCTCCCTTTTTCTTCTTTTTTTTCTAAGATAACGGCTATATACTACAAAAGTTCTCCACAAAATGTATAATATAAAAAACCACAAAAGCCATTTCAAAAATCTTTTTGCTGATTTTTCAGGCGCTAAAAGTTCTTCCGCAGATAACAGATCTATCTTTTTAACTTCTTTACCATCCAATGAATAGCTGATAAAGCCAAGAACTTGATTCTTCTCTATAGGCTTTTTAATCTTATCAATTACATTTATGCTGCTTTCTATTTTTGGTATTTCCTCATTTGATACAAGAAGATCATAATCCTCCGCAGCCAGCAGATTCATTTTTTCATCAGAACCCGGCAGCATTATGGTAGTCACAACCTGGTTTTTCGTTAATAAATTCTTGTTTGAATAGCTGCTGAATCCATATTCAAAGAGCTCTTTTGTAGCGGAATAAACGTTTGAAGAATCGCTTATGCCATTTTCAGCCATTACGACAGATATGAGCTCTGTGCCTTCTTTTAAGGCCCCGGCTACCAAATTGTTTTTGGCTTTTACGGTGTAACCTGTTTTAATACCTATTGCATACTCATAGCTATACTTTTTATTGCTTTTCCATATCAACTTATTTGTATTGGTTATGTAATCTCTCACCGGCTGCTTATTTGTTTCCGGTATAGTATATTNNGGTGTTCACCACTTCCCTGAACTTGGGAAGCGTCATTCCATGCTTTGCGATCAAAGCCAGATCTCTGGCTGTAGTAACATGGTTATCATCATGAAGACCATTGGGATTGACAAAATTAGTGTTTTGGGCACCCAGCTCCTTTGCTCGTTCATTCATCAGCTTTGCAAATTCTTCTGCCGAGCCTGATATGTGCTCTGCAATTGCAACCGCAGCATCATTTGCTGATTCGAGCATCATCGCATATAAAAGCTGTTCTAAAGTAAGCTTCTCTTCAGGTATAAGATAGATCTGACTGCTTCCTCTTTCAACCAAAGAAGGATTGGTACCAATAGTGACCATATCATCCAGATTTCCATGTTCTATGCATAGTATCGCAGTCATTATCTTTGTTGTGCTGGCAGGGAATCTCTTTATATCCGCATCCTTTTCATATAAGATTCTGCCTGATTTTGCATCCATAAGAAANNTAAGAATAGCTGAAGGGGAACTAACATTAGGCTCGGCCCATATGCTGCTAATACTGCAAATAAAAACTATAAACGTTGTTAATAATATGAACTTTTTTTTCATCATTGCCTCCATCTCAAGTATTCAATATTTAGTATATCAAAAAAAGTTGCAGAAAAACATTATTTATATAAAGATTGTAAAAAAAACAGGAATTACTAAAATGTTGTAGAAAATATCTATATTAAAGTTGTACAAGGGGTGCAGGAAATTATGAATTCCAGAAAAGAAAAGCTGTTGTTTTCTATAATAATAATTCTATGTTTTGCTCTCTCAGGTACTATCTATATAAATTCACAAAAACCTTCTGAGATATTTCTTCAGGATGGAGAAAATGAAAAAATAGGAGAAAATGAAAAAGAAAATAATATTCTCCAAGAAGCTTCAGAGATAGGTGTTCATATTGCAGGACAGGTTAAGCAGCCGGGCTTTATATGGGTTAAGGATGGAACCAGATTGGGAGAAGCCCTTTCCTATGTGGGAGGCGCACTTGCTGGAGCAGATCTGGATGCAGTGAATTTGTCAAAAAAACTCATGGATGAAGAAAAGGTTTACATACCTAAAATTGGGGAAACAATACAAGGGGCAGTTTCTGAATCAAGCAGCGGCCAAGCCGGCAGCTTGAATGCCGGAAAAATAAATATAAACACTGCAGAGGCATCTGAGCTTGATTCCCTGCCCGGAATAGGGGAAGCCTATGCAAAAAGAATTATTGAATACAGAAAAGCTAATGGTCCCTTTAAAAGCATCGAGGACATAAAGAATGTGACGGGGATTGGAGAGAAAAGATATGAAGCAATCAAGGATTTGATTATGGTAAAATAGATTGAGACATGTGGGGAACGGGGAACACGGATTATCACGGAACCTTCTACGGATTTGCACGGAGGGTATCATTATGTTGATTTATCAAGATATTACAGATGCTTAATTATTTGAGAGCAACAAGATAAATCCGTGTTCTCCGTAATCCCGTGCCCAATAGGAATACCCTATAGAATAAGGATGGTGAAATNNATAATGGACATAGAATATAAAAGACTTACTCAAATGACTGAAAGCTCTGGCTGAGCGGCTAAAATAGGTCCTGAGACCTTGGCGCAAGTTTTGTGCCACCTGCCTAAGTTTTATGATGATAACCTGATTGTGGGTATGGATACTTCAGACGATGCTGCTGTTTATAAAATAAATGATGATTCTGCGATCATATTGACTATGGATTTTTTTACACCCATTGTAGATGATCCCTACAAGTATGGCCAGGTTGCAGCAGCAAATTCATTGAGCGATGTCTATGCAATGGGCGGAAAGCCATTAACGGCTATGAACATCGTATGCTTTCCAAACTGCCTGCCGGTGAATGTCCTGGGGCAGATATTGAAAGGCGGAGCCGATAAAGTGCTGGAAGCTGGTGCAGTGATAGTCGGCGGACATACCGTAGAGGATAATGAGCCCAAATACGGGTTGTCTGTTATGGGANNCGGGGCGAAACCCGGAGACATATTGATATTGACAAAGCCTCTGGGTATAGGGGTGCTGAATACCGCAATAAAAGCGGATATGCTGGATGAGGATATTATGAATATCGCTGTAGACACCATGTCCTATTTAAACAAGGATGCCTGTGAGGCAATGCAAGCTGTCGGGGTCAACGGCTGTACAGACATCACCGGATTTGGTTTGCTGGGCCATGCATTGGAAATGGCTGAGGGCAGCAAAGCAACGATTGAAATATGGTCCGACTATATACCGATTATCAAAGAAAGCATTGAGCTGGCAAGGATGGGAATAATACCCGGAGGTGCTTATAGAAATCAAGCACATATAGGCAGCAAGGTAAATTTCAAAAATGACATCAACCAAGAAATAAAAGATATACTTTATGATCCGCAGACTTCAGGCGGCCTGCTGATCTCCGTCAATGAAGATAAATCAGAAGAACTTTTGAAATTACTGAAAGAGAAAAACAAAACCGACTTCAATATAATAGGAAGAGTTAAAGAAATCTGTGCAAATCCCTTGGAAGTAGTTTAACTCGTTGTTCTAGCTGATAAAAGAGTATTTCACTGAACTAACCCGCCCTAA
>DPSW01000362.1:16289-20674 GCA_003527145.1 Clostridiaceae bacterium
CAAGCTTACAAAGTCTTAGCCTCGAAGCTTTATACTTGCTATAAACTAGAACAACAGATTAATTTAAATGGAGGATGACTATGCTTGATAAAAAAAATTTGCTCAGCAGTATACCTTCTGTTGATGAACTTTTAAATAATGAAGAAATTAATAAGCTTTTGGATGTATGCCCAAGGGCTGTATTGGTTGATTCCATAAGAGATTGCTTAAAAAAATATNNGAGACTATATTTTAAAAAGCCAGGATATTAATGAAGCAGAGCTGAAGCTCAATGATATTATAGCTGCCATAGGCGAGCATGTAAAAAAGAAGATGGATAATCACTTAAAGCGTGTTGTAAATGGTACCGGAGTAGTTCTTCACACCAATCTGGGAAGAGCATGCATCAGTTCTTCGGTAATTGAAAGCTTGCTAGAGATATCATCAAGGTATTCAAATCTGGAAATGGATATTGACATGGGTATAAGAGGCTCAAGATATGCTCATGTAGAGGATATATTATGCCGTATTACAAAAGCCGAAGCAGCAATGGTTGTAAATAATAACGCCGCCGCAGTCATGCTGGTGCTCAGTACAATGGCTAAATCCGGAGAAGTAGTCGTATCGAGAGGTCAGCTTGTAGAGATAGGAGGTTCCTTTAGAATTCCGGATGTTATGGCTCAAAGCGGGGCAAAGCTTATAGAAGTGGGCACTACCAATAAGACACATCTTTGGGATTATGAAATGGCAATAAATGAAAACACAAGAGCCCTGATGAAGGTTCATACCAGCAATTATAGAATATGCGGATTTACCGAGGAGGTGAGCTCGGAAGCTTTGGTAGAATTGGCCCGGGAAAAGAATATTCCGGCTATCGAAGATTTGGGAAGCGGGGTTCTTGTTGACTTGACAAAATATGGTCTTCCATATGAACCCACTGTTCAGGAGGCAGTAGCTTCCGGAATGGATGCAGTTACCTTTAGCGGTGATAAAATGCTTGGAGGACCGCAGGCCGGTATAATTGTAGGCAAAAGGCAGCACATAGAGAGCATGAAAAAGAATCCCCTTACAAGGGCATTGAGGATCGACAAATTAACCCTTGCTGCATTGGAAGGAACTTTAAAGCTTTATCTGGACGAAGAAAAAGCAATAAAAAATATTCCGGTTTTAAAAATGCTTACTGAAAGTAAAAAAGACATTGAAGAAAGAACATTATTATTATATAAAAGGCTTATAAGCTCTGTAGGAGAAAGCTGTTCTGTATCAATTGAAGAAGAGTTTTCTGAAGTGGGAGGCGGCTCTATGCCGATGCATAAAATGCCAACGGCTGCTATATGCTTGGTCTCTCATAAAATTACTGCAAATGAGCTGGAAAAAAGGCTTAGGAGCAACGAAATACCTGTTATAACGCGCATATTTAAGGATAGGGTGCTCATAGATATGAGAACTATTTGGGAAGATGAATTTGCAATAATAGAAGGAGCTTTAAAAAAGGCTCTGTCATAATTCATTAAAAGTGAGGTATATGCTTTGAAACATATAATTATAGGAACTGCAGGACATATAGACCATGGAAAAACAACTCTTATCAGAGCGCTGACGGGAAAAGATACAGATAGATTAAAGGAAGAGAAGGATAGAGGGATTTCTATCGAGCTGGGCTTTACCTACTTTGATCTGCCGAGCGGAAGGAGAGCAGGCATAATTGATGTGCCCGGACATGAGAGATTCATCAAAAACATGCTGGCAGGCATTGGGGGCATTGATCTGGTCATGCTTGTTATAGCTGCAGATGAGGGCGTTATGCCGCAGACAAAGGAGCATCTCAATATACTTTCGCTGTTGAAAATTAAAAACGGCATTATAGTTCTGACTAAAAAGGATATGGTGGATGAGGAATGGCTTGAGATAGTTATTGAACAGGTAAGGGAAGATGTAGCAGGTACATTTTTGGAGAATGCTGCAGTTATACCGGTTTCTTCGGTTACGGGAGAAGGCCTGGATCAGCTTGCAGCTCAAATCGACTTATTAACAGAGAACATAAAAGCCAAGGATATAGATAAGCCTTTCAGGCTTCCTGTAGATAGGGTTTTTAGCATTGCAGGCTTTGGAACAATTATTACAGGTACGTTGATTTCAGGAACTATAAAAGAAGGGGATAAGGTGATGATATATCCTCGAAAAATTGAAGCCAGGGTCCGTACTATACAAGTACATGATATAAGCGTAAACAAAGCCGAAGCAGGGCAAAGGGTGGCTATGAACTTAGCCGGCATTAAGCTCGGGGAAGTCGTCAGAGGAGACGTCATTTCAGCTATAAATACAATGGAACCCACCTTTATGTTTGATGCAAGGCTGGAGCTTCTAAAAGACGCTGAAAGAAGCATAAGCAATAGGGATAGGTTGAGGATATATCACGGCTCTGCAGAAGTATTGGGAAGAGTCGTGCTCCTGGATAGAGAAGAACTGGAGCCGGGAGAAAATGCATTTGTGCAAATAAGGCTTGAAGAGCAGATTGCCTGCTTGAAGGATGACAGATTTGTCATAAGATTTTACTCTCCTATGATAACTATCGGAGGAGGCATAATACTGGAACCGAATCCACCTAAGAGGAAAAGATTTAGAGAGGATGTGATTGAAGAACTTACAATTAAAGAGAAGGGGGATATTGAGGACTTAATAAACCAGCAGGTATTAAGGATGAGCGAATATTATCCTGATATGGCTTCAATAGCGAAGGCGGCCGGCAATATAACTCCGGAACATTGCGATAAGATATTGGAAAAACTGAGCTCAGAAAATGTTATTAAAGCCTTTAAAACAAATGAAGGTACTTTTTACGTTCATATTCAGTTCCTGGAAGACCTGGAAGGAAAGGCAAGGATATTGCTTGATGATTTTCACAAGAAGCATCCTTTGAGGAACGGCATGTCCAAAGAGGAGCTTAAGACAAAGATAATGCCAAATTCTAAACAGAAGATTTCTGATGAGATTTTTGATCATCTATGCTCAGAAAATATCATAAGGATAAATGGGCAAATTGTATCGCTTTGGGACTTCAAAATAAAATTTACAGATGATCAGGAAAAGATAAAAAAGCTTATTATAGATTTATTTGAAAAAAATAAATACAATCCTCCCAGATATGCGGAGCTGGCTGAGATGCTGAAGCTGCAGGAAAAATCTTTGTCGCCGGTATTTAATGCGCTGGTCGGAAGCGGTGATCTGGTAAAGGTGGATCAGGATACTGCCTTTTCAAAAGCTGCAATAGAAGCTGCAACAAGCCTGGCAGTGAATTATATCAAAGAAAATAAATCAATACAGCTTGGAGAATTCAGAGATCTGCTGGGAACCAGCAGGAAATATGCAATGGCAATATTGGATTATTTTGATCAAATTAAAATTACAAAGAGAGTAGAAGATAAGAGAATATTATATAACAGCAAAATATGAAAGAAGGGGTCATTATGGGAGAGCAATATAAGCATTTTTCCCATGAAAAGTGCGAATTCTATCCATGTCACAAAATTGAACAAGGCAAGAAGATGAACTGCTTGTTCTGCTATTGTCCATTATATGCATTGAAAGAAGACTGCGGAGGCAATTTCAAATATGCTGAAGGAGGTATCAAGGATTGCAGCAGCTGCTTTATACCTCACAGCGAAAAGGGATATGATCATATAATGCAAAGGATATCAGGACTTATGGAAATCGCAAAAAAAAGATAAAAAATACGGCTCTTGCCGTTTTTTCTTTTGGCGGGAGTATGTGGGAATCGAACCCACCCACGAGGCTACCAACCCCGCACACTGGTTTTGAAGACCAGAAGGCACACCAGCACCCATCTACCCCCATATAACAGACTAATAAATATTAACACAAATGATTCAAAAAATCAATGGAATACAATTCAAATATTAGTATTCTCAATTTAATTTAATTTAGCCATGCTACAAAACAAAATTTACAAGTATATAAACTGTAGCCGGAAGTGTGACAATACATAAAAGGGTAGTAATAAATACACCTATAGAGGCAAATTCCGGTTCACTGTTATATTGCTTTGCGAATATTGCATTTGTAGCCGCTGAAGGCATTGCTGCCATAAGTACACAAATTGAAATAACCATGTCATTCATATTGAAAAACTTTAATACGAATGCTGTAACAATCGGGATAACAAGAAGTCTCACAAAAGACACAATAAATACTCTTCCATCTTTAAAAAGCTTATTAGCCTTGACTCCCGTAATCATAGCACCAATTAGAATACATGATATAGACACTGTCATTTTTCCCGTTAGATCAAGAGCGGTTTGAACCACATAAGGCAATTTTATTTGAAATAGAAAAAGAAGTATTGTAACAATAGAAGATATAGTACCAATATTAAAAAGTTTCTTCAT
>DPSW01000210.1:0-3052 GCA_003527145.1 Clostridiaceae bacterium
CCGCGCTATCAAGCTCATTGGACATAGCCAGAATCTCCTCCATGCTTGCCGTCTGGCTTTGCACGCTGGATGCTATTTCCTGTGCGGAAGCCGCCACCTGAGTTGAGATGACCGCTAAATCGCTCACCTTCTTTATAATTCTTTCCTTCTCCTCGGACAAAAGCTGAACAGATGCAGAAACCCCTCCCACCCGGTCAATGCTTTTATCTACAGTAGTTCTGATATTTTCATAGGCATCCACGGTTTCATCGATTGCCTTCTTTTCTATTATTATCTGTTCTGATATTGTGCGTGTATTGTCCACCACCTTCAAAGTATTGGACGTAACATTGCCGATAAGGCCGTTGATGGTATTTGAATAATTCATGACCTGCCCCGCCAATTTTTTTATTTCTTCTGCGACAACAGCAAAACCACGGCCCGCTTCTCCGGCTCTTGCCGATTCGATGGAAGCATTAAGTGCAAGCATGTTGGTTTGATTGGCCACACTGTTGATTATATCCGTTATTTCGTTAATCTTCCCTACATCTTCATTAAGAAGAAGTATCTCTCCTATAGCTCCTTCAAAGGACAGCCGCATTTGCTCCACCATANNCCATATCCACCAGCTGCTGCATGCTGCGGTATTCTTCTTCCACGGTCTCCTTGATCATCCTGCTGCCTGCCAATACTTCGGTGGTTTCCCTAAGCATATCGTCAAAACGTTCTCCAAAATTGTCTAAAGCCTGAGTAATATAATGAATATCACCATTCTGCTCAATAATGCTTTCTGAAACGGTCTCAATATTTTGTGTAACAGTTATGCCGCTGGCTGCAATTTCTTCACTGGCCTCATTTATGGAGCTTGATACATTATATAGCTTGTCCCCTATTGTTTTCATAGACAGAATCGTATTCCTCAAGGTGTTTACCGAATGGTTCATAGCATTCGTAAGCCTTTTAATCTCATCCCTGGTTGTGCTGCGGAACTCCACAGTGAAGTCTCCTTTAGAAAAACTGTCAAGCTTATCTACTACGCTGACAATTGGCTTGGTAAGGGATCGCGCGAATAATGCTCCCAGCAGAATTGCCACAAACAGAATCCCCAGAGAAAAAACTACTATATTTATAATAGTATTATTGATCCGTTGATTCAGGGGCTTTAGGGAAATACCTACATTAACACTGCCGGCTCCCATAAAATCAGCTTCAAAAGGAATGGATACATTCAGCACCGGCACTCCCTTATCAGTCCTTGAAACAATAGCGTTAGTGGCGGAGGTCAGAGCATCAATTCCGCCTTTCGCAGGCTTTGTTCCAGTAGCTGAAGAGGTTGCTTCAGGAGAAGTATCCCCTGAAGCAGTTGCTCCGGTAATTGCATCTGTTCCACCGGCACTCCCATAATCAGAGGAAGCAACAACATTATACCGGCTATCTGAAAGGGAAATATAAAGCAGATTGCCATTGCTCGCTTGCTTTAATCCAAAAAATTGCTCAGATATCCGATTAAGGTCCGTAAGCTTACGTTCCAAAAGCTCTTGACGTATAAAAGCAGCCATGGCTCTGCCGTCATTTTCCATCTGCTGCATCACCGTTTCTCTGACCTCATATATGGCAATACCCGTAAAAAGAAAAGAACTTACCAAAACAATTCCTGTAAAGATACTCAAAATTTTTTTGAATAAAGAATTGAACACGTATAATCCTCCCCGTATGCTTTTATTCCAGCCAAACCGTATATAGATTTAAGCCTTATTAGAGCCAATTTCATATATTATAGACCAGTTTCGTTATTAATGAAAGCAAAAGATTGTTAACAAATAATTAATTTTTATAATATATATCTAAGCTTTTCTATGTTAATCTCTTCTTAAGTATCTTCCGTGAAACCTTTGTGATAAGGCATATTTTATTATCCTACTTCGTACTATCTTTTAAATATGACGGCATAAGAATGACGTCAACAGGACCAAATGATTGACCCATGAAATTTTTTTCTTTCTAAATTTATATTATTTTTGTCCCAGATTCCTACGTTTCTTATTTTCAAATTTTCGTATTTTTTGTTTTTATTTCTTCCGTACAGGAATCCAAGAACGATTTGCTTATGCCTTTTTTTATTACATCTGAGGGTAAAAGCCCACTCCACCTTTTAAATGCTCGAGTAAAACCGTCCATTGACTGATAACCATATTTCAAAGCAACATCCGTTACTTTTTCTCCATGCAATAAATCCATACTTGCTTCCGACAATTTTCTGTTTTTGATATATTCACTAAGGGTCAACCCTGAAAGATAAAAAATATCTTTCTAAAGTTATAGTCAGAAACCCCGGCATATTCAGAAATTATTTCAAGAGACAGCTCATCGGTTAAATGCTCTTCAATATAGTCAATTACATGATTTAATTCGTTTAACATTATCTCCCTCACTATACAAATAATTAAGCAAATCACTTCTTACGATGCGTTATAAAATAATCTATCCCAAAACAAACGACTGCTAATGATAAAGTGATGAGTATATTCATCATATCNNGGAAATATGCAACAATATGGTTAATTCCCCATGCCAAAGGAATTATTATCAAAAAAGAAATCCCTGTTGCCTGTAGTTTTCTATTATGAAATCTTAAAAAAGTTGCATATATGCACCACAAACCAGCTACGGATATGACGGAAATGCATGTCCCTAAATAAAGCACTGCCGGCAGACTTAAAATCCAACTCATTGCCGCTAAGTAAGGAATAATCAGAAAACTCAGCAGAATAAGGAATCTTCCACGGATTAACACTGCGAGGACTTTTCTTTGTGTCTGTTGTTTAGTTATGAGTTGCGTGTNNGTATTTTATGCGTTCCTCATACAAATTATAAGCTTCATATAGACTGTAGCGATAGGGCTTGCCCCTTAAAATTAAGTGATGGTACCCATCCTTACGAGGGGTGCCGTATTCTTGACATAGCAAATCTTCCACTTACCGTTTTCCCTCACCACATTTACAGCTACTTTTTTTTCACCATCTCTAAGATATGTACCATATCCTTTATTATACTTGATATCCAGGTTGACATG
>DPSW01000210.1:3118-6744 GCA_003527145.1 Clostridiaceae bacterium
GCCCTGATCTGTAAGGTAATTGGCTGCCGCTTCGTAATTTCGCGATTCCATCTCCTTAAAAAATGCAGCAATCAGTTGTTCTACTTCTTCCTGATCCTTCAAGGTTATAGTATTGCTGTTGCTTGTGTTCGGCTTTACTTCTACCTTATCTGTCTTAGCACAGCCCGTGAAAAAATTTCTACCATAGACAAGTGTTCCATCCTTATTCCATGCTTCAGGAGTCAGAAAATAATTCTTCGTCCCTTCTTCTATCATCCTTCTCTCTTTTGTCTCAATGTTATATATTATCAAATCCGAACTGCCCTCAAGAGAAGTATCTACAACTGTCTGTATGGATTTTGATATAGCCATTGCTATCCATTTAGAGTCAGGCGCCCATACAGGTTTATGAATATATCCGATTCTTTCTATCTCCTCCAGACCCTTTATCCAGCATATATCTGCTCCTCTGGCAACATCAGTCCCGGTATCAAATAAAAGATAGCTATCATCAGGCGACCAGTAAAAGTCTCCAAAACCAAACCATTTTGCGCCTTTAACTACGGCAGGTTCGCTGTTTCCTGCCTTCCATATATAAAGCACCGGGGTGTTTTCATTCTCTACCTGGTCAGTAAGGTTAAAGGCAACATATTGTTTGCTGTTGGACCACCCATACTGCACATTATCATAATCTTTAAAAAGCCTATTGATCGATTCATAGGTGCTGTCTGGAAGCTTAAGCTGATCTGCTTTTAATACTTTATTTACCTCCCCTTGAGCAGTATCCTCCGATGAACTATTGCCGGACTTGTTACTATCCGATAAATTTGAATCCTGTTTATTTTGTGAGCTTCCCCAAAACAGTAATGCACTCCCTATAAAAAGCGCAGCAACTGCAATGAACATTGTCCTTTTACTCATCTTATAACTCCTCCTAAGCTGCTAATACACTATAAATACATTATATTACATTTAGTTTAAAGTAGAAACTATAATCAGTCCGCTTTAAAACTAAAACTTCCTTGGTAAAATTATATTCCGAAGTATAGATAAGACAGGACAATACCCTTACTTTATTTATATAGGACTCAAAGTTCTGGAATATAAGATTTTATCCGGTTCCTACCCATGCTGCTTCTGGCTGTAATCTCCCATTTTAAAGCCTTGAAAAGGATAGCCGTACACTTAACTTTCGTATATTCGTAAGGTATGTCTCTAAAAATCTCCTGTCTGTTCATCATAAAGGTATTGCAAAGCTAAGATACGATTTCGTGCAAACTTATCTTTCAGCATGATATGAGAGGGTTCAGTCATATTTTGACCAGTCTTATGTAGCTTTTCAAAACGCATAAATATGTTCGATATGTGGTTCGCGCAATCATTTGTGATGACACAAAGCCCTGGAGTCTTGACCCAGCAGCCGATGCATGGCTTTATTTCATCACTGTTTTGCCAAGCGCAAAATATAAAAACAGGATACCACGCAATTGAATGCGCAATACCCTGTCTATTTTTGGTTAAATCCATCCGTCAGACAGCCCCTGAAAAAACTACCCCTTTATCGCCGCTTGGGCTGCTGATAATCTGGCAATCGGTACTCTATATGGTGAACAGGAAACATAGTCAAGTCCGATATCATGGCAGAATTCGACAGATGTGGGCTCCCCGCCATGCTCACCGCATATTCCTAATTTGATATTTGGCCTTTCCTTTCGTCCCAGTTCAACAGCCATTTTCATGAGCTTTCCTACACCTTTTCTATCTATGGCCTGGAATGGATCTTTATCAAAGATTTTCTTATCCATATAGTCTTTTATAAACTTACCGGCATCATCTCTTGAAAAGCCATATGTCATCTGAGTCAGATCATTTGTCCCGAATGAGAAAAATTCTGCATCCTTGGCTATTTCATCTGCTACCAAAGTTGCCCTGGGCACTTCTATCATAGTCCCATACATATATTTCAAATCGATTCCGGAATCATTTATAAGCTCATCGGCAAGCTTTGTTGCAACTTCTTTAAGAAAAGCTAACTCTTTTACATCACCTACCAGAGGTACCATTATCTCAGGTTTTACATCTATCCCTTTTTCCTTTTTAACTTGAATAGCCGCTTCAATTATTGCCCGGGTCTGCATCTCTGCGATTTCAGGATAGGTTATTGCCAATCTGCAGCCTCTATGCCCCAGCATCGGATTGAATTCTTTCAATTCTTCAACTCTGGCTTTTAACTTTTCATGTTCAACCTTCATCTCATTTGCCAGATCGATTATATCTCCATCATCATGAGGCAAGAATTCATGGAGCGGGGGGTCCAGCAATCTGATGGTCACAGGTCTGTCTCCCATAGCCTCGAAAATACCAATAAAATCTTCCCTCTGCATTGGCAGTATCTTTTCTAATGCAGCTTTCCTCTGCTCAATATTATCCGCAATGATCATCTCCCTTACGGCAGGAATTCTGGCTTCATCAAAAAACATATGCTCAGTTCGGCATAATCCTATGCCCTCTGCGCCGAATTTAACGGCTTGAGCTGCATCTTTGGGTGTATCCGCATTAGTCCTGACCTTAAGCTTTCGAACTTCATCAGCCCATTCCATCAATTTGCCAAAATGCCCGCTCATTTCAGGTTCATGAGTCTTTATTATACCCTCATAAACATTTCCGGTGCCTCCGTCTATGGATATATATTCTCCCTCTACGTAAGCTTTGCCGTCAATGATGAATTTCTTATTTTCTTCATAAACCTTTATAGCCTCACAGCCTGCNNCTCTGGCGGTAAGTATGCCCTGAGCCTCTATCATCCCTTCTATATCCTCCGGCGATGTTTCCTGTCTTACAAGGATCACCTTCTCGCCTTTTTTAGATGCTTCTACTGCGGCTTCAGCAGTAAAATATATCTTTCCGCTGGCGGCTCCGGGGGAAGCAGGGAGTCCTTTGGCTATGGACTTTGCCGCTTTTAAAGCATTTTCTTCAAAGGTGGGATGCAGCAATTGATCAAGCTGAGACGGCTCTATTCTCATAATAGCCTCTTCTTTGCTTATCTTTCCCTCTTCAACCATCTCTACCGCTGCTCTGACCGCAGAAAATGCAGTCCTCTTGCCGTTCCTGGTCTGGAGCATATAGAGCTTGCCCTTTTCAATTGTAAACTCTATATCCTGCATATCCTTATAATGATTCTCCAAAAGATCAGCAGCCTGTACAAATTGATCGTATATTTCGGGCATGACTTCTTTAAGCTTTTCTATGCTTTGAGGAGTTCTGATACCGGCAACAACATCTTCTCCCTGGGCATTTATCAAGAATTCGCCAAAAAGCTTTTTCTCTCCTGTTGCAGGGTTCCTTGTAAATGCAACTCCCGTACCGGAGTCATCTCCCATATTGCCAAATACCATGGATTGCACATTTACTGCAGTACCCAAATCATCAGGTATGCCGTTAATATTTCTATATATTTTTGCTCTTTCATTATTCCAGGATCTAAATACTGCTTCAACGGCAAGAACTAATTGCTCTTTGGGCTCCTCCGGAAACTCGCTTCTAATTTCATTCTTATATAATGACTTATACTTTAACACTACTTCCTTTAAGGCTTCAGCATCTAAATCAGTATCATATTTTGCTTTCTTGGCTTCTTTTACAGATTC
>DPSW01000147.1 GCA_003527145.1 Clostridiaceae bacterium
AGTTGTATTCACGGCATATCACAGGTGCCTAATACATTGATAGAGTCTGCTCGTGTTTTAGGAGCTACAGAATCGAATATATTCTTTAAAATTTTGATACCTGCCGCGGGACCTACCATTATGAACGGGATGCGCATAGGCTTGGGCAGTGCATGGACTAGCCTTGTATCCGCAGAAATGATGCCGGGAAGCATATCGGGAGTAGGCTATCTCATAACCCATGCCTATGAGTTGGCCAAAATTGATTTAGTTATGGTCGGTATGATCAGCATCGGGCTGATAGGTTCTTTGCTTGATTTCAGCATCCGCCTCGCCGGGAAGAAGAGGTTCATCTGGCAAAGAGAAACAAAGATTGACCGATAGATAATATCAGTTGATTTTAAAATATGGATGATAGAGGGATTCAAGGAGAATATGATATGAATATTGCAAGCAATTGTTTAAGAATAGAAAATCTGAGCAAGAAATATGTTTCGGAAAAAGACAAAGTTGTACACGCACTGGGCAGCACGACAATTGATATAAAGGAAAATGATTTTGTATGTATCGTAGGGCCATCAGGCTGCGGAAAATCTACGCTTCTGCGGATAATTGCAGGCTTGGAAGCAGCGACTACCGGTAAAGTATTTTTTTATGGGAAGGAATTAAAGGAGCCTACCCGTGACATTGGTATGATATTCCAGCAGTATTCGTTATTGCCCTGGAGAACCGTGGAGGATAATATAGTATTGGGATTGGAATTCAGAAAGGAATCAAATGCAATAAAAAAAGAAGCGGCAGAGAAATTTTTAAACATCATAGGAATGGGAGAATTCCGCAATGCCTATCCTTTCGAATTATCCGGAGGCATGCAGCAAAGAGTTGCAATAGCCAGAGCCTTAGCCAATGATCCGAAGGTGCTGCTCATGGATGAACCCTTTGGTGCGCTGGATGCCCACACCCGTATACTTATGCAAAGAGAACTGCTCCGGATTTGGAGGGATAACCGCAAAACTATACTATTTGTAACCCATAGTGTCGATGAAGCTATTTACTTGGCGGATAAAATCATCGTTATGTCCAGCAGGCCGGGGACAATAAAAAAAGTTATAGATGTAGATATGCCGAGACCAAGAGATCGCAGCAATGTTCTATATGGAGCCATGTCAAATGAAATATTAAATATGCTGGATGATGAGATCAATAAGGGTAGCAATTATAAAATAGAGATGCAAGATTTTTAAAATTATAAAAGATAAGGGTGATATTATGTATAATTGTGCAAAATGCGTTTTGCAGGGCTGTTCTAAAGGAGAGCTTGAAAAATCGCTGCCTGTTTGTCCTAATGACAGCAGCCAAATTCAAGAGCAAGCTAAAAAGCTATATCTAGAGGAAGAAAATCATAAAATTGCATATAATGCTGCCTTGGTAGAAGCTCACGGATATGGGAATATGACTAGGGTAGAAGAAATCATTCTCTTTGCAAAAAAATGCGGATATCATAAGATAGGCTTGGCTTTTTGCTTAGGCTTGGCAAGGGAAACCAGAGAATTTCAAAACATTTTAGAGCATCATGATTTTGAAGTGGTTTCTGTCCTTTGCAAAAATGGCGGCTTAAGAAAGGATTTCATTGGAATCAAGGATGAAGATAAAATACAAGGAGATTGCGATGAAATAATGTGCAATCCCATCGGACAAGCTCTTCTGCTCAATGACCAAAAGACAGACCTCAATGTTATATTAGGGTTGTGTGTAGGGCATGATACATTGGTGATGAAATATCTTGAAGCCCCTATAACCACTCTTGGAGTTAAAGACAGAGTAACAGGACACAATCCTTTGGCAGCAATTTATATGGCTCAGGGCTATTACAAGAAGAAGCTGTATGGAGATAAATAAGATGAAGCTGAGAAGAAATTCTCAGCTTTTATTGCTCTATGTGATTCCTCTGACTGAAATCGCTAATCTCACAGCACAAGCATATCGTGCCAAGTGCAGTGGGGAATATGTTAGTGGTATTATATCTACCATCAATGATGAATCTCCCGCATCAGATATGAATTTATATTTCTACTTCTGCTTTGGATACATTGGGGGAGATACTACGGAAAGACCTTTTATCGGTACGTTTTTGCTGTTTATTATTTTATGGGGCACGCTTTTTTGAATATATAATGAATCGCCGGGGCTCAGATTAAAGGTTTCACTGCCTAATATTATATCGGCTTCGCNNTTATTAGTTCTTCAGAGGTATGCGTTATAAAATCTTCTGTGTCAGCCTTGTGTGGTTTAACTTCAAAAAACATACCCAGCATAGAAGGATTAAATGTATTGGTGGGAAGCGGTGAAATCAGCTCGTATATAACAGGGCTTTTAGGAAAACTCATTATAAGTCTGTTGTTCATTTTTGTTAGAACATCAGCATTACAGTCATCTTCCATGAAAATATAAGTAGGAACCTCCAAAGCCTTTGCAACCTTCCTTAGAGAAGAAAGTGACGGTTCAATAAGATTTCTTTCCAGTTGAGAGATATATCCTACTGATAATCCGGTCAATTCTGCCAGTTCGCTTATTGTCATATTATTTGATTTTCTTATATTTCTTATATTTTCGCCTAACATGAAAAATCTCCTTTGAAAGTAAATCTTATTTTATAGATTACATTATATCATATAATTTTTCCATAGCATTGTACAGATTCTTTTGCATTTTTTAATAAATACTAAAAATATATTGTATTGACTAATAATTTCGTATATATTAAAATATTATTAAAAATAAAATTATTAGCATATATTTTAGTGTGCATAAAAACAAGGAGGAATTAGCGTGAAAATCATAGACCTGAAGTATGAAAAAATTAAAGTCAAACTGAAAAAACCATTTGTAGTAGCCTTAGGAGTTGTAGAATATTGTGAAACAGTAATAGTAAAAATTTCAACAGACGAAGGCTATTGCGGATATGGAGAAGGGGCACCGTTTTCACCGGTTACGGGAGAAAGTCTTGATACAGTTTTATTTACTCTGGAAACTTTCAAAGGTCTTTTGATTGGACAAGACCCCTTGGCTATTGAGAGAATACATTACATCATGGATAGGACAATAATAGGAAATACCGCTGCTAAAGCCGCCATAGACATCGCTCTTCATGATATCAAAGGTAAGGTTATGAATGCCCCTCTTTACAAAATACTTGGAGGCTTTGACAATAAGGTTCAGACAGATATGACCATTGGAATAGCATCACCGGAAGAAATGGCAGAAGAGGCAAAACAAAGGGTATCAGAAGGCTTTCGAATACTAAAGATAAAGGCAGGAATATCACCGGAAAATGACATAGAAGTTATAAGACTTATAAGAGAAGCTGTAGGATACAAGATAAGACTTAGAATGGATGCCAATCAAGGCTGGAATGTTAATGACGCTATACGAGTATCTCAGGCACTTGAGGAATACAAGGTAGATGCTATAGAACAGGCTTTGCCCTATTGGAATATAGAAGGTGCAGCTATTATAAGGAAAAGAACCTCTGTAAAGGTTATGCTTGACGAAGCTATACATGATCATGTTGATGCATTGAAAGCCGTTAAAACCCAATCCGCGGATCTGCTGAACATAAAACTGATGAAAAGCTGTGGGCTTTATAAAGCAGAAAAAATAAATGCTGTTGCAGAAGCCGCAGGCATCAATTGCATGGTAGGCTGCATGCTTGAAGCAAGGATTGCGATAACAGCGGCAGCAAGCTTGGTTGCAGCAAAAAGAAATATAACAGAAGCAGATTTGGATACTTTTATGTACTGTCAGGAATCAGAATTAATAAAAGGCGGATTTGAAAGGGACTGCGATATACTGACATTACTAGATAAACCCGGATNNAAGTAAATATGTGATAATATTAAAGGAGGAATCTATTATGACAACTTTATTTTCAAGTACACCCGCCTTGCTTGCAGTAATAACCTGTATGGTTGCAGCGGCATTTTATCTTCAGAGAGTTAAGCTCTTTAAAAGTCTTGGACCTGCATTGACAGTAATCATTCTAGGTATTATACTTTCTAACTTTAAAATAGTACCTGTCAGTACAGAGCTTTATGGAACTATTATGTATTATGCTATACCTGTTTCTGTTGCTATAATGATCCTCGGAGTTGATTTAAGAGGATTGATGAAAATATCAAAACAGCCGTTGATATCAATCGCTATAGCAGTATTCAGCGTAAGCTTTGTAGCTTTCTTGGCTGGACTTTTCTTTGCACCTAAAATTGATGAAGGCTGGAAGGTAGCAGGAATGTTTGTTGGCACCTATACAGGGGGCAGCAGTAATCTAAATGCCATTGCATCAGGACTTGAAGCCAGCAGTAAAACTATAGCGGCAGCTAATGCGGCTGATTATGTTATAGGAATGCCATCACTTATATTCTTGTTTGCAGCACCGGCAATTATAAAAAAATCAAAGGCTTTTCAAAAGTTTTGGCCTTATTCAGTGCCTGACAGTGAACTGGATACAGATGATCATGTAGAGCTTATGGGTTCTAAGGAATGGAGCATAAAGGACATAGCTTGGTTGTTTGCATTAGGCTTTGCAATAACTGCAGCCTCAACATTTTTAGCAGGCTTTGCACCTGCAGCCTACAAGAGTGCAGTAAGAATACTGCTTATAACCACAATAGCAGTTATAGTAGCTCAATTCAAACAAGTTCAAAAGCTTAAAGGAAACCTTGATTTAGGTTTGTATGTAGCATTAATATTCTTGTCGATTATAGGCTTTGCAGTAGATTTAAAGGAATTCTTCGGTTCTACTCTTATGATTAGTTTGTTCTGCTTTATTGTTGTTTGCGGAAGCTTGATTCTGCACCTTAGCTTAACAAGACTATTCAAGATAAAATATCAATATGTGCTTTTAGGAATTGTAGCAGCTATAGCAGATGGACCTACAGCAGCATTGGTAGCTGCTTCGGCGGAGTGGAAATCCTTAGTCAGCATATCAGTTGTACTTGGTGTAATAGGAGGCCTTGTGGGGAATTATGTTGGTATAACTGTTGCTTATGCAATTAAAGCAGTATTGGGGATGTAAGGAGTGATGGAGATTTGAGAAAGTTTGCATTATATCAATCCGGCATCAATTATGGTTTTATATATTTTAATGGTGATAATGTGCTTCATGAAAAGCTTAATGTATTCAGCAATGAATTAGAAGAGCGAAAGGAGCTTACAAAAGAGGATCATGCTTTCTATAATGACTTTACAAAAATAAATCTGATGCTGTTGAATGAAAGATTAGCAGCCTACGAGGAAATATTTACCAAAGCAGAGGGAGACAAAATAGAGACGCCATTTGGGGAAATATACTCAAAATATAATGATATTTGGGTTCAAAGAAACAAGAAATTTCCTTTGGATATCATAGTTGCAGATAATAAAATAGTTGGCTTTAATTGCCCTGCCAGAGAGATATGTACTTGCCTCGTTGAGGAGGGCTATGAATTAAGAACATCACTAAAGGTATGGAATGAAAAGAAAAAGGGAGAGAAGCTGCATCCTGTAAAATTTCTGGGAGAATTCATGGTAGAAATGAGAGATGGAGTTAAGCTCTCAACCAATGTTTTTTTACCAAAAGGAATAGATGAAAAGCTGCCTGTTATTCTTGTCAGAACACCTTATGGCAAGGAAATTTTTTCTCAAAATCATTATAAATATGTACAAAGAGGATATGCAGTTGTAATACAGGATGTAAGAGGCAGAAATGAATCGGAAGGCAAATGGCTGCCAATGTATTATGAAGCGGATGATGGAAATGATACGGCAAACTGGATTGCGAAGCAAGCCTGGTCAAACCAGAAAATTGGTATGATAGGAGGCTCCTATGGGGGCTATGTGCAATGGGCACTTGCATCCACAGGGAATCCACATCTTAAAGCTATGGTCAGCATAGTCACTGCAGGAGGACCATTTACCGACATGCCGAGAAAAGGAGGAGCCTTTACTTCAGGTATGCTGGCTTGGGCATTTTCTGTATCAAGGAAAAAGTTCATGCCGGAGCTTATGGCAAGGGATGATTGGGATGAGGTTCTAAATATAAGACCTTTACAGGATGTTGTACCAAAAGCTCTGGGATATCCTGTTGAGTTTATTGATCAATGGCTGAATAGAGACGATTATGATGAGTACTGGGAAAAGACAGATTGGTATTCAAAGAAGAACAACATTAAGGATATAGCTATCTTGGTTTTATCCGGTTGGTATGATGATAATGGAACTGGAACAACAGAAGCCTTGGATGTTATAAATAGCTTTGACAAGGAAAAAAGAAAAGCAATATTAGGTCCATGGATGCACAGCGGCAACTCAATAAGAGATTTGCATGGTGTAGCTTTTGGTGATAATGCTTTGCGCTATGATCTTGACTATTCTTATTTAGCGTGGTTTGATTGCCATCTGAAGGGAATAAAGAACGGAATAAATGAAGGCGCCCCAGTAGAATATTATACAGTAGGAAGCAATCAATGGAAAACTTCTTCGAACTGGCCTTTGCCTGATACTAAATATGTTGATATGTATCTTCAAAGCTTTGGCAATGCAAACAGCTCCTACGGTGATGGAAGACTGAATTTTAATGCTNNAAAGGATACTTATATTTATAATCCAGAAGATCCGGCGGTACAGCTTATAGATGTTTCTGAAAACGAAGTAGCAGTACCGGGCAACTATAAGGATGAGGAAAAGAGAAAAGATATTCTTTGCTATACTTCTGAAGAATTAGAAGCAGATTTGACAATAACAGGAGATATAATTGCCGAATTTTATGCTTCCAGTACTGCTCCTGATACTGACTGGGTTGTTAAAATCCTTGATGTTGATGAAGAGGGCAATTCGATTAAATTAGCAGACGGATTGCTAACAGCAAAATATAGAAACAGCTTTGCAAAGCCGGAGTTTATGAAAGCTGATGAAGTGTATAACTTTATAATAAGGACTTCTAAGATATCAAACACCTTTAAAAAAGGTCATAAAATCAGATTTACTATAACATCCAGTGCTAAGAACTTTATATTCCCTCATAGCAACACGAAAAAGTCCTTCAATAGCACAAAAATAGTAATAGCTGAAAATACCATCTATCATGGAGAAAAATATCCTTCTAAAATAATACTTCCTATTGAAGGATAATAAGGCTTATTGGTTATAAAATTAATAGTGAAGCGTCCGGAAAGTGATGAAAAATATCTCTGATAATTTGAATAGGATCTTACCATAAATTTATATTCATTGAAAAAATTATATTTTAGAGACTATGCAAAGTTTGGTGTAAATTAAACACAAGCTTTATATAGTCTCTTTTGTTTTTCTGCAATAGGTTCTACGGCTTTTTTCATGCACTCATTTCTTCTGAAGGACAACTGTCAAAGGACCGTGAATAAAAGGTCAAGCTATACACTAGACCGCCTCTCCATATAAATCATGCTTTTGTTGCAATTCATACCTAAAATAATGAAGTTCATACCGAAGCTATTGATTAATAAGATTTAAACTGTAAAATGAAGGTAGAAAGTAATTATTAAATAGCAGGGATGAATTGATGCTATATGGGAAGGCGTAATTTAGATTCTGAACTTATTATGAGGTGAATAAGATGAATGCTTTCAATCTAAGTAGTATTTGGGGTGCTTTCCTATTACTTATATTTTTCTATATA